>JAFXNX010000321.1 GCA_017529175.1 Clostridia bacterium | reverse complement strand
GTGATAGCCGACGTCGGAGTATCCGTAGTCGCTATCCTGAATTCCATGAGACTTATGAGAAATTCTGCTGCGAAGGAGTAAGAATTATAACAAGCAAAACAGGGACTGCTAAATGCAGTCCCTGTTGCAGAGTGAAGACAAACTTGGTAGAGCGGCAATGATAGGAAATGCCAAAAGAATGAATCAAGCAGAACAAACACACAGAGATAAAGCGAACAAACTATCAATGGCGGGCAAAATGCCCGCCATCATTGCCTTTTGCCGTTCTCGCCCTCTACCGTAGGTAACTACGCCGACGATGGCGAGAACGACAAATCTACCCGCGTTTCTCTCACTCTGCCGTGCTTGTGATTATAAACTCGCCGCCGCGCCAAATGATCTTGACCTTTACGGGGTCGCCGCGTCGCGATATCGCTTTGACCTTCGGAGTCTCGTCCTCGCTCGCTCTTGCCTCGCATACGAGGTCGAGGTCACAGTCGGCGCCGAGCGGATATTTCAGAACACCGTGCCGCTCGGTCATATTGACTCGCCACTCTATCGCGCCGTTTCCGCTTGGCTTTATGCCGAGTACGTATTCAAGATAGACGGAGATAGGCGGAAGACCCGTCCAGCCGACGAAATCCCTGACGCCGATATTGCCGCGAGCGTACGAGTCCGGCGCGTAGCATTCCCAGAACGTTCCGGTGTCCTTGAAGACTTCGACGACCGCTCTGTGATGATTTACCGCGATCGCTCTCGCCTCGTCGTGATATCCGGCGCCGTCGAGCGCGCGGAGCACCATATAAGATGTCGGAGCCCACACGGAGCCGCTCCAGTAATTGCCCACAGGCGAGAAATCCGGATCCTTCGCCGAGAGGGTGGACGGAGCGTGGAGCCTCATAAATTCGTCCTTATCCATAAGGTGGGATACGAATCTGTCCTGCCGCTCCTTCGGGACGATCCCGGCAAGGAGCGCCCAGTAAGAGGCGATAGTCATAACGCCGCTTTGTCCCGTCGGGCGAAGATCGTAGTAAAATCCTGTTTCCTCATCCCACATATTCTCGTTGACGTAATCGGCAAGACGATCGGCCTCTTCCGCGACGTCCCGCGCATCATCCTCTCTGCCTATGAGTTTTGCCATCTTGCCGAGAATTTTTCCGTTAAGTATCTGCTGACAGCAGGCGTCGATCCAGACCATGTGACCGTGAGAAAAGCGCGGGTCGACTCCGCGTTCGAGGCGCGGCGAGTTGTCCATACCGCAGCCCCATCCGGTCGTCCAGTACGAGCCGTCGCGCCATGTGCGGTTCTTTCGCAGCCATCTGTGAAACGCGAGAAGGCAGGGGAATATCTTTTTGATCCTATCGAGATCTTTGAAATTTTCATAATAGATCCATTCCGCCCACGCGAGAATGTTCGGTCCCGTGCTCGACGGATCGTGGCGGAAGAACTGATCGCCGCACTCGCTTTCCGATATCTCGCGGCAGATGAAGCCGTCGGGATGCTGGCGGGCGTAGAAATTGTCGAGAGTCCCCTGAAAATCGAAAGCTCTCGCGCCGTATCTGCCGAACATCACGATAAACGACGAGTCCCACATGAAAAGAAATCCGTTGAACGCGGTGTCGATGAAATTCGAGCAGAATCCGCTCTCCTTCGTCGGAGCGCGAAGATTTGAAAATGCGAACTCCCACGCTTTATAATAACACTCTTTAAAGTCGTCCCTTCCGTCGATGAAAGGCTCGGGGAGGGTGTCTTTTGAGTCTTTGAACGTCGGTACGGGCGACGTGTCGCGCTCTTTTATCAGAAAGCTGTTTTCCTTAACGAGCTTTTCGGTCTCTCCGTATGTGAATCCTTCTCCGGGAATATACAGTACGCTCATTGCAGTCTCCGTTTGTTTTTTATGACATCATTCTATCACATATTTCGCGTAGAATCAAGAAAAAAAGTACACGATATGTGAGCGGATCAAAACTTCAACAAAAAATTTGTTGACTTATAAAATATTTTATGATATTATTACTGTGTATTGTTATATTTCAAGGAGACGCGAATGAAAAATTATTTCGACTTGAAAAATCTGCCGGTTCTTTCGGACAGAAAGAGAGTCATGCAGACCGCAAGTTTTGACCGTATGGAAGAGAACGGCGACTGGGGCAAATTCCTCTACAAGGACGCCGACGGTTCAATGGTAATGCTTGACGAAACGACTCCGGGCTGTATCAAGAGCATCTGGGTCGCTATAGCGACGGACGAGGCGAATATGAAATTTTACTTTGACGGTGAGAGCACGCCGAAATACGAGTGCACCGTCAGGGGTTTTTTCAACGGAGCGATCCCCGAGCTTTCCGGCGTCGGGAATACGTTCCTCGAGCGCGGTCAATGGCCTTACGGCGATTGTTACTGCGGCAACTTTTTTATTCCCGTTCCGTATGAAAAAGGACTTAAGATAACGGTTGACGGCGACAATCTCGAATTCTATTATCATATCATGTACGAAAGATATGACTCGGACGACGCTGCAGAGCTTTGCCACGTCGGAGTCAGCGAGGAGTTCGTCAAGGCGTTCCGCGAAGAGTACGATCATTCGGAAGGACCGTATACGTATGAGAAGGAGCTGGAGCTCATCCACGCGTACATGGACGTATACAACGCGGAGACTCCCGGCGTTATTACGGAGTTTGCGCTTGAATACGCGGAAGACGTCGACGTATCGAAGGTGAAGATAGATATAGCGCTCGACAACGACCCGATATCCAAAGTTGCCTGCCCGATAACGTGTCTGTTCGCGGAGCCGCTCGGATATTATACCGGCGTCAACACAGTCGCGGCAAGAACGCGTAAGGAAAACGGCGTCGTCAAGATGTCGTGCTATCTCCCGATGCCGTACTGGGAAAAGATCTCGATCTCCGCAGTATACTTTGAAAAAGAGCCGATCAAGATAAAGATCAAACTGAAAATAGAAGAAAACCGTTACGACCGCGACGAGACAGGACATTTATACGCATATTACAGATGCGGCGCGACGGAGCTGTTCGACGACTGGAAATTCGGAGAGTTCTCCGGACGCGGGCAGGTGGTCGGATTCGTTCAGACCGCCCGCGGAGCGCAGTGGTGCGAGGGCAACGAGCATTTCTATATCGACGGCGAGCTGTCTCCGTCCATAAACGGTACTGGTACCGAGGATTTCTATCTCGGATGCTACTTCCCGAATAAGAAGTACGATTCGCCCGTCGCAGGGTGCGTGAACAATATCCTTCCCGAAGGAGAGCTTACCGCTCCCGACGTCGACGCCGGGTACTACAGATATATGCTCGATATGCCGATCTCGTTTGAAGACGGTATAAAGCTGATGATCCAGCACGGCGCGGTGGGACAGACTTATTCGTATTATTCGAGCGCGGTGTTCTACTACAGACAGCCGCTTGCAAAGATGGCGATGACCGACTACATCGACGTGTCGGCGCCGTTTTCGAGAGAGTCTCACTCTTACGTGACATATATCGGCGATACGCAGTCCCCCGTTCTTAACGGTGTGCTCGACAACCTTCTTTATAAACTCACGGGCAAGATCGAGGGAGAGCGCAATTCGCCCGTCCTCTCAAAGCGCGGACTTCTCCACAGCGGAAAGGTTGCTTTCAAAGCGGCGACAAATTCCGAAAACCGCGGCGTCGTCATCCGTATCCTGACCGATATGAACTACGGCCCCGAGAAGGTGCGCGTTATCGTCGACGGCCATGACGCAGGCGTTTGGAGTATGCCCGAAGAGAACACTCACGCGCCTTACGGAGACTATGACTTCTATATTCCGAAGTCGCTGACCGAAGGCAAGAATACGCTCTCGATAGAATTGATCCCGGAAGGGAAATTTGCTGATTTCGAATACAAGATACTGACAAGACTGAAGTGACCGGGAGGCAAATAATTGGCAGACAAGATAGTTGAATTCAAAAGCATTTCAAAATCGTTTGACGGAACGCAGGTCCTCAAAAACGTTTCTCTCGATATAAACGAGAACGAGTTTGTGACTCTTCTCGGTCCTTCCGGCTGCGGAAAGACGACGCTTCTTCGTATCCTCGGCGGATTTGAGACGGCGGACTCGGGAGAGGTACTGTTTGAAGGAGCCGATATTCAGAAAGTTCCTCCGCACAAAAGAGACCTCAACACGATCTTCCAGAGATACGCGCTCTTTCCCCATCTAAACGTTTACGAGAATATCGCGTTCGGTCTTAAAATAAAAAAAGTGCCGAAGGACCTCATAAAGCAGAAGGTCGCCCGTATGCTGAAGCTCGTGTCTCTCGAGGGGTTTGAAAACCGTAAGATAGCCCAGCTCTCCGGCGGTCAGCAGCAGAGAGTCGCGATAGCGCGCGCTCTGATAAACGAGCCGAAGGTGCTCCTTCTCGACGAGCCGCTCTCCGCTCTTGACGCGAAGCTTCGCAAGGAAATGCAACTTGAACTCATGTGGATACAGAAAGAGGTCGGCATCACGTTCATATTCGTAACGCACGACCAGGAAGAAGCGCTCACGATGTCCGATAAGATCGTTGTCATGAGCGACGGCGTGATCCAGCAGGTAGGGACTCCCGCCGAGATATACGATCACCCTGTAAACGAGTTCGTCGCAAAATTCATCGGTACGACGAATATCGTCGACGGCGTTATATCCGACGAGGACGAAGTAATATTCGAAGACAAGAAGTTCAAGTGTTCGACGAAGGGCTTTTCGGTAGGAGACCGCGTCGACGTCGTTATCCGTCCGGAGCATCTTGAGGTGGTCGGACGCGAGTCCGGCATGCTGAAGGGCGTCGTAAAGAGCCACGTATTCAAGGGTATGAGACACGACATGGTCGTCGAGACGAGAGTCGGTACTTCGATCACTATAAAGCTCAACGTAACGCGTGACCGTCCCGTTTTCAACGAAGAGGCGGGCGAGAAGATCAGCGCGAGCGATTTTCTGCTCGACATATCCGATATCGACGAGCTTGACGACGTTGCGATCGAAACTCTCGCGTCTGCAGAGGCGTGGGATTCGGAGACTGACGAGCCGATATCGATCCGTTCTGTTGAACACGACATCAAGAAGGAAATAGGTACTTACCCCGTAACGTTCACGACCTCGGGCGGCACGTCCATCACGGTCAACGCGGTGGTCAAGCAGGAAAACCGCGTCGAGGACAAGGAATACGGCGAAGAGATCTACGCTATGAACATATTCAAAAAGGTCGAGGACATCGAGGAGAGCATGGCGCTCGACACCGACCTCGAGCTTTGGGCTAACGCTTCCGCGTGGAGTCTTGACGACGGCGAAAAGGTCGAGATATCCGACGTGAAATACGATTTCGATCCCGAGCATATTCAGCCGGGCATCTACGACGTCACGTTCTCGACGGAAGGATACGAGTATCTCGTTTCCTCGACCCGCCCGTACGAAGAGGGCGACCAGGTGGGTCTTGTCTTCAAGCCGCAGGATATTCACCTGATGAAAAAAGAAGATTGAGATTACAAGGGAAAACTTTTCGGGAAAAGTTTTCCCTTGACCCTTTCAAAAGCTTTTATGCAGATCCGCAAACGAGTTTGCGGATCGTGGAAAGACATAAAAAGAGGTAAGAATATGCCGCTGGTATTTATTAAAGGAGATATTACGAAACTGTCCTGCGACGCGATAGTCAACGCCGCGAACTCAACGCTGCTCGGAGGCGGCGGAGTCGACGGAGCGATCCACGCGGCGGCGGGGGACGAACTGCTTCTTGAGTGCAGTAAACTCGGCGGGTGCGAAGCCGGAGACGCCAAAATAACGGGCGGTTACAATCTGCCGAGCAAGTATGTGATACATACCGTCGGTCCCGTATGGCGCGGGGGCGGTTTCGGCGAGGAGGAACTTCTTCGCTCGTGCTACAGGACTTCTCTCGCAATAGCAAGGCAGCGCGGATTCGTCAAGATCGCTTTCCCTCTTATCTCGGCAGGAGTCTACGGTTATCCGAAGAGGCGCGCGCTGAACGTTGCGGTTGATGAGATAAAAAGATTTCTGACTTACAACAATATGCTTGTCTGTATGGTGCTCTATGACGATGAGACGTACAGTATCGCAAAGAGTCTTTTCGGAGATCGCGAAGTGTTTTCAAAATGAATTATGACGCAAAAGACGCCCCTTCACGGGGCGTCTTTTGAAATATCAGTCTTTGAAATAGTTTTCTATTGTCCCTCTGTCGGCGGAGCAGCTGCCTTGTATCATAACGGATGAGCCGCCGCCGCGTCCCGCGATCACATCGTTGATCTCCTTTGATATGCTTTTCAGATCTACCTTGTCGGATCGGATTATGTATCTGTAATTGCCGTCTGCGCCGATAAATCCCGCGGCGATCGTGAATTTTGCAGCGGCGCCGTTCAGAAATGTGCGTACGACCTCCGGGTCCTCGTTATCAAAGAAAAAGCACTCGCGCGAGTCTTTCGGCTCAAGAGCTTCGAGTTTGTACTTCATAAGCTCCGTTTTTGACGCTTTGAGTTCGTGCGTCAGATCGAGAAGCTCCGCGCGCTGACGTTCTATCGCCGAGGAAAGTTCGCTCCTTTTCACGGAGTAGCTCTCCGCAAGTAAAGAGAGTTCCTTGTGTTCAGCGATAAAGAGCTCGACGGCGTCGGGCCCGCAGACTATCTCAAGGCGCGTACCGCCTTTGTATTTTATCGAGTCGACGACTTTCAAAAGCCCGATCTCTGCGGTGGATCTGACGTGCGGCGCGCAGCAGGCGCAGACGTCGACGTCCTCTATTTTTACGAGCCTCACGTCGCCCGTGATACCGTCCTTGCTTCTGTATTCGACAGTACCGAGCTCTTCCGGTGTCGGATACCACGCCGTGACAGGGTGATTTTCCGCTATGGCGCGGTTAGCTTCGCGTTCGAGAAACTCTACCTTTTCGTGATCGAGATATACGTCAAGATCCACTCTGACGTATTCCTCAGACAGATGAAACCCTACGTTCTCGGCGCCCCACAGTCTGTGCGCCGTGCCGCAGAGAACGTGCTCTCCGGTATGGCTCTGCATCTTGCGAAGGCGTTCGTTCCTGTCGATCGAGCAGGGAACGTTTTTGCTTTGCGCGAGCGGTCTGTCCGTTTCGTGATAAATCACGCCGTCTTTCTCGAAAACGTACGTGACGCGGGCGTCGCCGACAGTTCCGGTGTCGCTGCTCTGACCTCCGCCCTCGGGGAAAAACGCGGTTTTGTCAAGTACGCAAAGGTATTTTCCCTCGCGCTCTTCGGACGATACGATATCTGCCGTGAAATCGAACAGATATGCGTCTTCGTCAAAGAGTCTTACAGTTTTACTTTCCATATTTATACGTTGAATCTGAACAGAACGACGTCGCCGTCCTGCATTATATATTCTTTTCCTTCACTGCGAAGAAGTCCTTTTTCCTTGACCGCCGCCATGGAGCCGCAGGAGACGAGGTCGTCGTATGAGACGATCTCCGCGCGGATGAAGCCGCGCTCGAAATCTGAGTGTATCTTTCCCGCCGCTTGCGGCGCTTTTGTGCCGCGCTTTATTGTCCACGCGCGCACTTCCTTCGGACCTGCGGTGAGGTAGCTTATCAGGCCGAGCAGGGAATAGCTCTTTTTGATGAGCTTTGTAAGTCCGGAGTCTTCGATCCCGAGGTCGGCGAGGAAAAGCGCCTTTTCTTCCGGCTCAAGCTCGGCGATCTCCGCTTCGATCCCCGCGCATACCGGGATGACCTCGGCTCCTTCCTCAGCGGCGCGCTCGCATACCGCTTTGTAAAAAGCGTTGTCGGGGGAGACCTCTGCCGCCTCGTCTTCCGCGACGTTCGCGGCGTAGATGACCGGTTTTGCGGTGATGAGATTTATATCCGAGAGGATATCGCGCTCGGAGTCGTCAAGCTCTATCGAGCGCGCGGTCTTTCCGTTTTCGAGTTCACCGTACACCTTTTCAAGGACTTCAAGCTCTTTTGCGAGAGTCTTGTCGCCCTTCATCAGTTTTTTCGTTTTGTCGATACGGCGCTCGAGCATCTCCATGTCGGAGAAAATCAGCTCAAGGTTTATCGTATCGAGGTCGCGTATCGGATCTACGCTTCCGTCCACGTGGATTATATCGTCGTCCTCAAAACAGCGCAGAACGTGGATGACGGCGTCGCAGTCTCTTATGTGAGAGAGGAATTTGTTGCCGAGTCCTTCGCCGTTGGACGCGCCCTTTACAAGTCCCGCGATATCGACGAATTCTATCGTTGCGGGAGTATACAGTTCGGGATGATACATTTCGGCGAGAACGTCGAGCCTTTTGTCGGGAACGGGGACTATCCCCACGTTCGGATCGATGGTGCAGAACGGATAATTTGCGCTTTCCGCGCCTCCTCCGCAAAGAGCGTTGAAGAGCGTGCTTTTTCCGACGTTGGGCAGTCCGATGATTCCGAGTTTCATATATGATTCCTTCTTTTTTCTGTTTTTTAGTATTATACATCTTTTCATTCGTTATATCAAGATGTTTTATAAAGAATGAACGAACGATTTTGAAATTGAAAATAATGTCGGAATTTGAGGAGAAATTCAAAATAAGATTAAAAAATCTCTTTACAATTATTTATAAATATGTTATGATTTAATCAGATTAAAGATGGAGGTATTGGCTATGAGTACAAAAATACTTGTTGTAGACGATGATACCAATATTTGCGAGCTTCTGAAAATATATCTTCAGAATGAAGGATATGAGGTCATTGAGGCTAACGACGGTATGGAAGCTGTTCAGAGTTTTAAGCTCCACGACCCGGATATAGTTCTTCTCGATATCATGCTTCCGAAGAAAGACGGGTGGCAGGTCTGCCGCGAGATCAGAGAGTGTTCTTCAAAACCTATCATAATGATATCCGCTAAAGGCGAAGTTTTCGATAAGGTGCTCGGACTCGAGCTCGGCGCAGACGACTTCGTTACGAAACCGTTCGATATGAAAGAACTCTCCGCGCGCGTCAAGGCGGTACTTCGCCGTTACGCCGCTAAGGATAATTCGGACGACGAGGAAGCTGTTAAATTTGAAAACATAGAGATAAGCCTCCAGAAGTATGAGCTGAAGATCTGCGGCAAGGCTGTAGATATTCCTCCGAAGGAACTGGAACTGCTCTATTTCCTCGCATCGAACTACAACCACGTCTTTACGAGAGATCAGCTTCTCGACAAGGTATGGGGATTCGATTATCTCGGCGACTCGAGAACGGTTGACGTTCACGTCAAGAGACTTCGCGAAAAGCTCGAAGGCGTGTCCGACAAGTGGAAACTCAAGACAGTCTGGGGCGTCGGCTATAAATTTGAATACAACAACTGATCATTTATCATTCGTACAGGCGGCGGGGGGATTCTCTCGCCGCTTTGAAATTTTTAGGGGTCCTCAAAGCGAATGGTGCGGCCTTGTAATGAGCGAGGGAAGGAGTTCACATGTTCAAGAGTATATTTCTCAAATACTTTACCGTCATAATGGCAATAGTATTCTTCTCCTTTGTGATATTGACGATTCTTATGACCGCTTTGATGAGAAACTATACGGTCAATTTCAATAAAGCGACGGTTGAAAACATATCCGTCGCGATGTCGGTGTACGTTGAAAAAGACTATACCAAAAGGATGAGCGAGAAGGAAGTCGACATAAATACCATTTACAGCAAGGGCTTCACGGCGGTAGTTAAAAACTTTTCCGACGACATGAAGAATTCCGCCGTGTTCATGATATCCGAGGACGACGTTATAACCGCGTTCGGAACGTCCGACGGACTCTCGTTCGAGGATTTCTTCACCGTTGACAGATCCGACGGCACCGTGCCCGCTCCCCTTGGCGACAGACTTAATCTCGGAAACTCAGTCGACGGAGTCGTAGATTTTTACGGGCTGATGAGAGAGGACTTTATTTTTACAGCGTCTCCCATATACGTCTCCGGAGAATATCTCGGGGGAGTCGTAGTCATTACCATAAAGAACGGAACGAACTACAATATAACCGAAAAGAAAGAAGCCGTACACGGAGCGGCGGCGGGTCTGTCGCTCTACATCGAGACGAGCTATCCGACGTCGGACGAAAAATCGTTCGATATCCTCTTTTCTTACAGCCGCGACTTCCAGAACGTCGTCGATCTGCTCTCGTCCGAATCGAAGAATACGAGTATTTTCGTTGTGGACAACACCAACGCGGTGTGCGCTTTCGGTAACGGAGGAAACATCGGAGCGGGCGGATTCTTTACGGTCTCGGTTTTGACAGCGTCAATACCCGACAATCTGTCGGAAAGACTTCGGGCGGGTGAGACGGTCGTTACCACGGGCGATATGGACGGTCTTTTGAAAATGGACTGCATATATGCCGCGAGACCTTTGCTTATATCGGGAGAATACTTCGGCGCCGTTATCGTCGCTACGATGGACGAGGGAATGAACGATATGATGAGTTCCACCGTTATGACGCTGATCATGATGACCGTCTGGATAATGCTCGCTTCGCTGACGGCGATCTATATCATAAGCCGTAAGCTTACGACTCCGATAAGAAAGATGAACACCGCTGCAAAGCAGATGGCGAAAGGTAATTTTGAGACAAGAGTCTCTGTGCGCGGCAGCGACGAAGTAGCCGAGCTTTCCCGTTCGTTCAACGAAATGGCGTCTTCTCTTGAAAATCTCGAAAAAATGAGAAGCACGTTCATATCCGACGTCTCTCACGAGCTCAGGACTCCCATGACCTCGATCGGCGGATTTATTGATTCGATACTCGACGGCGCGATCCCGCCCGAAAAGCAGGGATACTATCTCGGCATCGTATCAGGAGAAGTAAAGCGGCTTTCCCGTCTTGTAAACAGTCTTCTTGAAATATCAAGACTCGATTCGGGCAAGGACCCGATAAATATCACGTCTTTCGATATCTGCGAGCTTGCGCGTACGATACTCATATCTAACGAACAGAGGATCGAAGACAAAAAACTTGACGTAACTTTCGACTGCGCGGCGGAGAATATTCAGGTCGTAGCCGACAGGGATAAAATATACAGGTGCCTGTTCAATCTGTGCGATAACGCGATCAAGTTCTCCTACGAGGAGGGCAGATACATCGTCTCGATAAAAGATATCGGCGATAAGGCGGAAGTCTCCGTTTACAACGAAGGTATAGGCATATCGGACGAGGACCTTCCGTTCGTATTTGAACGTTTCTACAAATCCGATAAGAGCCGTGGACTCGACAAGACCGGAGTCGGTCTCGGTCTTTACCTTGTGAAGAGCATAATCGAATCTCACGGCGAGAAGATTTCGGTCGAGAGCGAGGCGTGGAAGTGGTGCCGCTTTACGTTTACGCTGTCAAAGAAAAAATAAAACTCTGGAGTTTGAATTGAGATATACTGCAACGTGCCTGTTCGGGCTTGAAGCGCCCCTCGGCGCCGAGATCGACGCGCTTGGATATAAAAGGATCGAGACAATAGACGGCAGAGTCACGTTTGAAGGAGACGAAGATGCCGCGGCGAGGTGTTCCGTGAAACTGCGTTTTGCGGAGCGACTCTACCTGAACCTTGCAACGTTTGACGCGCCGACGTTCGCGGCGCTTTTCGACGAGGTCGCAAAGATACCGTTTGAAGATATCATCGGGAAGCGTGACGCGTTCCCCGTCAAAGGTCATTCGATCAAAAGCGCGCTGACTTCGATCCCCGACATTCAAAGGATAATTAAAAAAGCCGCGGCGACGCGCCTCGGAGGCGCTTACGGGCTTGAGGTGCTTCCCGAAACGGGAGTGAAGTACCAGATCGAATTCTTCATAATTAAGGACAAGTGTTCCGTAATGATCGATCTGTCCGGAGAGCCGCTTCATAAAAGGGGCTACAGACCTGAGAGGGTGACGGCTCCGCTTCGCGAAACGCTCGCGGCGGCTGTCGCTTCAATGTCGCGCCCGAGAGAGAACGTACTCTTGAGAGACCCGTTCTGCGGCTCGGGAACGATCGCGATCGAAGGGGCGATGATAATGAAGAATATATCTCCCGGCGCGGCAAGGCGTCACGCCGCGGAGGCCTATCCGCTCTTTCCCGAAAAATTCTGGCGCGCGGCAAGAGAAGAGGCGGCAGATACTGTTATAAGAGATACCGCTTTTCGCGCCTTTGCCTCCGATATAGACCCCGAGTGTGTCAGAATAGCGTCGCAGAGCGCGGCGAGGGCGGGCGTTGACGATCTTATCCGCTTTGACGTTATGAACGCGCTCGATATACAAACGGAGGGCGCGAGAGGGACGGTAGTGACGAATCCGCCGTACGGGGAGAGACTTATGACTCCGCGCGAGGTCGAACGTCTTTACCGCGATATGGGACGCGCTTTTTCGAGACTTGAGAGATGGCAGTTTTATATCCTTACGTCTCACGATTCATTCGCAAAACTCTTCGGAAGGTCACCGGACAAGGTGAGAAAGCTCTACAACGGAATGATACCGTGCTATCTCTACCAGTTCTTCAAAAAAAAGGACGCATTTTGAGAAATAATCAAAAAAATCGCAGATAGTGTAGAATATTATTTGATTATGTGATAAAATATCAAAAATAATAAATAAAAGGAGGCGTTGCGGTATGAAGTGCTTGAAGCTGTTCAAGAAAGCTTTATCGTTATGCCTCGTTTTATTGTTCGCCCTGTCAATACTCGCCCCCGCCGCAGTTCGTTCGGAAGGCGAAGAGCAGCTCGAAGAGGTGAAGTTCTACTCGAGAGCGACCGACGCCGTGAACTTTTCTCAGTTCTCCGCCGTCGACGGGTATGCGGAAGATAACTTCTTTGCCCTGACGGAAGGGATAAAGGCGGACCGGGGAACGTACAGAGGAAGAGAAGGACTTGTCGTTACCTCTGACGACGACGTGTACGGCGGAACGTTTTATCTTGTTTACGATGCGCCGAAGGATCTTTCCGCGTTTCACGAGCTCTGCTTTCAGATAAGATTCGATTCCGATGAGAACGTATCGAACGAGCTGTCCGTTACGTTTTCCTCCGCGGGACAGACGTATACCGTGAGCGGAGTTTTTTCTGGAAGTACGAATTACGAAGTGTTCTGCCCTTTGAACTTTGATGCGAAGGGCAGTATCGATCACATATATTTTTCCCACACGTCGGGCCGAAAAGCCGGGACTTTCTATATCTCCGCACTTTATGCCGACAAAAAGTATACTTATTCTCACATAGACTTATTCTCCGCGGATTCTTTCTCTTCCGACGCCGCGCTTGATATGACCGAGGACGCGATACTCGTCGATTCCGCCGTAGGTACTTTCTATATCGAAGCGGAAAACGCCGTCTTTACAGACGTAAAGGAAAGCGCGGTGGCGCGCGTTGCGGTTTCGGGCGTCGATTCAGGTACTATGACTCTTTCGATAAAAGGGGCGGGAGATGACGTCACGGAGATCTCGACGATAAATCTTTTCCCGGGCGAGAACGTTTACTCGTTTATCTGTCAGACAAACGATAAGCGATCCTCTTATAAGATCTCGTTCTCGGGAGTGTTTTCTTCCGACGGCGCCGCTCTCTCTTTGAACGGAGTGAAGTTCATTTATTTTGACGGTAGACCGGACGACGACACGGAGCAGTATCCCGCCGCTATCTCCTCTTGCGCCGTTTCGGCAGACGGAAGATCAGTCAGCGCGAAGGGAACTGTCTCATCGTCATTCGTGGTGAGCAGTCTTGACAAAAAAATAGGGATCGCCGCAGTCGATATGAGAGGGGAAAATGACGCCGTGATCGTTGCGAAAGGCGATATGACGACCCTTTTTGATATGAAATTCGACGTGTCCGGAGTCTCGACGCTTCCCGGACTTTGCAGATATTTCGTCGTTCTGATCGACGAAGACTCGGAAGATGGACCGGAACGGATATCCGCATCCGTCTATCCGTCGTCGGCGCAGACGGCGGTACCCGCCTCTGGCTCTGTCATCGGAGTCGAATCGGACGACAGCGCGGCGCCGTTCAACGCAAACGCATCTTATACCGTTGTCGACGTTTACGCTGACAAGCTGATAGGCGGGGATCAGTCGCAAGGACGGTTCCACTCTTTCGGATCATCCTATTACTACATCAGTACGTCGTATCTTTCACGGATCGACTCGAAGATAAGCCTTTATCTTTCATCCGGTCTGAATGTCTACGTAAGACTTCTTATATCCGCGAAAGACGCTGGATTCGTTTACTCGTCTGTCGATACGGAAAATGAAGAAGAGGTGCAGAAGTACGCCGCCGCGGTCGATTATCTTACCGAAAGATATCCCTCGATCTACGGCCTTATCGTCGGCGAGAGAGTAAATATTTACGCTTACAACGGCTCGCTTGGAAGGGAAGACCTTTTCCTTTACGCAAAGAATTACGCGACGCTTCTTCGGATCACTTCCGCGGCGGCGAGGGCGAATATCCCATCGTGCGCCATAGTTTCCTCATTCGGCGACGAATACATTTATTCCGATGAAGCAATACCCGGTTTCGAGCCGTACGACACGCTTTCCGGCGTCGGCGCGTATTCTTGTGACCCGACGCTTCTGTCCGTTCTGATATCGCGCTGTCTCTCCGTGGGAGGAGGCATACAGTGGGATATGATGTACGAGTGCGAAGGGTCTCCCGCTAAAATGGCGGAGCTCTCTTCAAATACTTCCGTAAGACTTCAGCAGAACGTCGGCTCGTCCCCCAACGGATGTATGCTGTACTGGAAGCCGGAACACGAAATGCTTGATGAGGAACTGTCCGAACTCTCGAGCGAACTGCTCAGCACGACCTCGACTTTCGGTGTCAAATCTGTTATCGTGTCGCTTGAGTATCAGACTTCATCTGACGCGTCGGAGCTTCTGAAGTCGAAAGACTTTGATCCGGACGGTGTCAGAGTATCGGCTGCGTCAAAAGCGGCGGTATCGTTCGACGCCTCCCTTGACAAAGACGTCATAATTTATGATTTCAGACGTTCGTTCGGAACGGGCGACTTTTTCACCGGCGGAGACTTTGAAACGCTGACTACCGTGTCAGACTCGAAAATGTCGGGGTTTGACGAAGGAACAAGAGCTCTTCGCGCACAGTCGGGCGAGACGCCGCAAAGCGGCGGGATACTGATGGCGCGTTTCAAATCTCCGCTTCAGTTGTCAGCGGCTTCAAATATACGAATAGCCCTTTGCGCATCGTCAAACGACGGCTCGGTATGCCGCGGCACAGTCGTTATCGGAGACGGCGTCATAAGACATGAATACCGCTTTGAAGCGCAAAGCGGCATTCCGTCGCTTATTTCCTGCGCGACGGACGAAGCGGGGTTCGATGCGGCGTCGTATATCGCGATAGAACTGGCCTCGAACGAGGGTGTAACGCTCGACCTTTCGAGAGTGTCTCTTTACAGTGACGACGGCGACGTTTCGGCGATAAAAGAGGCGCTCGGGAAAAAGGAAGAGGAAAAAGACCGTCGCGGGGAGATCATGATACCGATCATAGTTTCCGTGACCGTATTCAGCACCGTCATTTTTGCAGTTATCTCCTTTTCGGGAGATCACCGTCATAAGAAAAACAAAAGTCATACCGGATGACGACTTATCTTGAATATTTTATAATTCGGAGGAAATACAATGAGCAACAAAAGACCTGAAACAATGCAGAGGATCACAACACCCGAGCTTGCGCGCGCATTCATCGATGAACAGATAGCGGCGCTTAGAGCTCAGATCGGAGACGGTAAGGTGCTTCTCGCGCTCTCCGGAGGCGTTGACTCATCGGTAGTTGCAGCGCTTCTCATAAGGGCGATAGGCGACCGCCTCGTCTGCGTCCACGTCAACCACGGTTTACTCAGAAAAGGAGAGCCTGAGCAGGTTATCAAGGTATTCAGAGAACAGCTCGGAGCAAATCTTATCTACGTCGACGCGGTCGACAGATTCCTCGATAAGCTCTCGGGTGTATCCGACCCCGAAGCGAAAAGAAAGATCATCGGCAAAGAATTCATCGACGTTTTCGCTGAAGAGGCGGCGAAGCTCGACGGCATCAAGTTCCTCGGACAGGGAACGATATATCCCGATATCCTCGAGAGCGACGGCGTAAAAGCTCATCACAACGTCGGAGGACTTCCTCCGGAACTCGATTTCGAGCTTGTCGAGCCCGTAAAATTCCTATATAAGGACGAGGTCAGAGTCGTAGGCCACGAGCTCGGACTTCCCGACGGCATGGTATACCGTCAGCCGTTCCCGGGACCCGGACTCGGCGTCCGCTGCGTCGGAGCCATCACCCGCGACAGACTTGAGGCGCTCCGTGAAGCCGACGCGATAGTCCGCGAAGAGATCGGCGCGCTCCCCGAGGTGCCGTGGCAGTATTTCTGCGCTATCCCCGATATCAAATCGACCGGCATCAAGGACGGAAAGAGATATATGGGCTGGATCGTAGTGATCCGCGCTGTCAATACAGTTGACGCCGTCACCGCGACAGTTCCCGAGATACCGTTCAAAACGCTTTGCGCCATCCGCGACCGCATAATCGCGACCGTTCCCGGCGTCAACCGCGTCGCCTGGGATATATCCGAAAAACCGGTTTCTACGATAGAATGGGAATGAGCGAAAAGCCGCAGGCTTTTCGCAGTTATGATCGCTTCGCGAGTTTAGAACTATGATTTGCTTCGCAAAGTTATGAGCTGCCTTCGGCAGCGTTTGAAGTAACAAAGCGATCATATCATAGCTTTTCGCGCCCTTGGGGTCCCCGGCGAATTGCATTGCAATTCGTGGGGAAAGGCAAGCGAAAATCATAACGTCCGGCGTCAGCCGGACTCATAGTTCTGTAAGCATTTAATGAGGAATTATATGAAAAACAGAATGTTGAGGATCATATCGGGAGTATTCTTGAGTATATTTGCCGTGCTTGTCTCGTACTACGGCTATGCGTTGGTCAGCGACGGCGCTTCATGGGGGATCGTTACGTTTTACGATCTATGTTATCTTTTTTCAGGTATCTTTCTTCTTGCGACAGGTACATTTCTGATCGTGGGAAAACCCATGATATCGGCTATTACTATGTCGATTGCGGTGATATTTGTAATCGGAATATATTATCCGCAGTTTATAACGTATCTGAATGACACGGAACCGTATGAAGATTTTTATACTGCAATTCCGAAATTCTTTGCATTGCAGCCCGTTCTTTCCGTTTTGACTGCGGCGCTGTTTGCAGCGGTTTTGTGGCTGAAAGGAAAGCCGTCCTTGATCGTTGCAATATTATCCGCTGTATGCGGTATTTCGGCATTAGTATTGCGGTTTGAATTATTCGGATACATAACCGGACATCCCACAGTATTCAATATTTTCCCGGCAAACGTTATCGTTTCCGTGATCTTCGCAGGTATATACCGTTTCAGTGAGAACAAAACGGAACAAACAGTTTCTTAACGAACCGTATAATACGAAAATTTGGAATTTTGTTTTTTATCTTTAAATATCCCGGGAGTTATCTTCCGGGATATTTGTCGTTTGTATGGAAAACTATGAAAAATATTGAAAACGCTTGACAAATTCAGACTATTGTGATAGTATAGACTATAGTAATAGTCTGCGAGGTGAGAATATGCAGGAAAAGCTTTTCGACAGCGAAGCGAAGATAATGGATATCATATGGGAAAAGGGAAGCGTATCGGCAAAAGAAATAAGCGTTATCGCCGGAGAGAGGATCGGATGGAATAAGAACACCACCTATACGATCATCAAAAAGCTCGAGGCGAAGGGCTTTATAAAGAGGGAAGACCCGGGCTTTATATGCACTCCTCTCGTCTCGCGCCGCGAGATGCAAAAGAGCGAGACTGCGTCTCTTATAAAAAAAGTCTTCGGCGGATCTAAGAAGGCGCTCTTTTCCGCGTTGATAGAGGACGAGGAGCTATCCGCCTCCGAGATCGACGAGCTTCGGCGAATGATCGAAAAAAGGTGACGGCTATGCTTTCGGAAATCTTCTACTTCCTTCTTAATATGAGCGTCACAGCGTCAATAGCGGGGCTCGTCATATTGTTGATACGAAGAATAAAGCGCATACCGCGAAGAGTGATGGTTTTTCTTTGGGCTGTGCCGTTTATCAGGATGTGCGTGCCGTTCTCTCTGTCAAGCAGATTCAGCCTATTGAATCTGATCCCGCGATACGTGATGCGAACCGTTAACGCCGCGCCTTTCGACGGCGTCAGAATGTCAACGTCTAATTACGTCAGGGCGGCAGACAGTTATTTTCCTCTGACGTATAAGGAGGATACGCTTGAAAACGTATTTAAAATTTCATCTTTCGTATGGATAACAATCGCTGCCGCCATGATAATCGCTATGGCGATCCTTTACGTCATAACGATGAGAGAGATCGCGGATTCAAGGCGTCTTGTGGGGAACGTATATTTATCCGAAAAGGTCGAGAGCCCCGCGTTATACGGTATCGTCAGGCCGAGGATAATTCTGCCCGTATCATGGGCAGAACGCGATCTGAAGCACGTTTTGAAACACGAGAGGACTCATATAAAAAGGTGCGACAATCTGTGGCGCGTTTTCGCGTTCACCGTCGCCGCCGTCCATTGGTTCAATCCGCTCTCATGGGTATTCCTGAAGGCGTTTCTTGCTGATCTCGAGCTTGCATGCGACGAGTCGGCGCTTCGCGGATATGACGAGGACGGGAGGCGTGAGTACGCCGCGGCGCTGCTTGATACAGTAACAAAAAGATCCGCATTCGCATCCGCGTTCGGCGGCGCAAAGGTGAGAGTCAGAATAGAAAACGTACTTTCATATAAACGGATAGGCGTCGTTTCGGCGATATGCTTTTCGCTCCTCGCCGCCGCTATAATATACACGCTGATAACGAACGCAGCGTAAGGAGGAAAAAATGAAAAAGATATTTGCGTTGATATTGGTATTCTCATTTGCGCTCTCCCTCGCTTCCTGCGGCGAAAATAAGAGCGCCGACGGACTCTTTGATACCGTTTGTTCCGCGGACGACGCGCTTGAAAAATCGAAGGCGGCGGACGTCGTCGTATTTGAAGACGGACGTCTCACCTCCGGCGGCGAGGTCTGGGATTCATTTTATAACGACGCAAACGATAAAAAATCAGCGTCGGTCTTGCTCGCTCACTATTATACTTTAGATAAAGAGCACGTCAGCGCGGAGCTGTACGAGGAAGAGAAAGACAACTATCCGAAGCTGTTTTTCTACTCTCTCGAGTACGACGGAGAAGTATTCAACGTTACGACAAGGGAAAGTACCGCGGACGAGACCGAATACCGCGAGACGTTCAAATATCTGCTTCACTTCACCGGCAAAGCTCCGTCGACGGCGCTGTTTTCGAACTATGACAACTACGTTCTTGTCGACGATCCCGAGGCGACCTGGGAAGGCATTGAAGCGGGGCTTTTCAGCTCTCAGTCAGACGCCGGGTATAAGCACTGCACGGTTTATAACAATTACATTTACGACTCGGTCAAGGACGGCATCTATACCAAAGACGGAGACGAAGAGTCTTCTCCGTACGTCTTCTTCAACACGGACGACATGTCGTGGCACTGCGGCGCGAGTATTGCGACGTCATGGTCGCTCGGCGGAAAGTATACGGTTACAGGCGACAAGATCTTTGCAAAAGATCAGGACAGAATAAAGACGGAGATCGAATTTCAGATAATATCCGCAACGGAGCTGAAGGTCGTGTCGGTCGCACTCGATTTCTTCCCGGAAGGCAACTGGATATCGGACGGCGAGACGTATCTTTACCGTACGTTCGACGGAACGGTGACAGAATCGCTCCCTGTCGATAACGGCGTGAGCGAGTTTGTCAATGTTCCGGTGCTCGACCGCGCCTCCTTCGATATAGACGGAGACGGAACGGACGAAGAGTGTACCGTCTCCTACGGCCCGACGTCGGGACTCTTCACCTTCGTCGTTACTTCTTACGCCGACGGACAGATCAAATATCAGAACACTTTCAATTATACGTGGTGCAAAATATCCTTCAGGACGGAGGACGGAAAGATAAAAATCGTTTTCAATATTCCCGACGAGGTGGGAGCGTATACCGAAAAGGTGTGCGATATAGGAGTAAAAGACGGCGATATCGTCATTGACGATTTCGACGGAGAATATTGGGGAAAGAGCATTGAAAATGACCGTTCATCTGAAGGTATCGGAGATGGTCTGATCCTGAAAGAAGCAAACAAAGATAACTTAATAAATGTTTCAAACGACAAACTGTTATCTGTCGTTTCATCGTTTCAACTAATGGGTTATATGAACTCCGCGCCGTTTAATTACGATGAAATAAAGGAAATGCTCAATTCCAATGATTCTTCTATAAAGCTGTTCGGCGTTAAGGTCATGGACATATTGACCGACGGTGATAATTTTTGTTTTATGATATCCGAACTGAACGAGGGAGAGTATGAACCTTGCGGGATAATATATGCGGAGAAGATATATAAATATGACGAGGCAATACTTGAAGAAATAGATACGGAGCAGTCCGATTTGATATTGAAATATTTGCCGTTGATAATTTCACCTTCATTGTCAAATGAGTATGATGCTGACTTATCGTTTTACATACTTACTGACAAAGGAATGTTAAAATACAGGTTTGACAGTTCCGAAAAGCTCTGCGATATTGAATTGATCGAGAATCAATACATAGATAGAGTGTTGGGAATCCTTTTTAACACTATCGATTGAAATCAAAAACGGGTCTGTTCCGAAACGCGGCAGACCCGGTTAAAATGTCTTTTGAAGAGGAGCGGAGGAACTTTTCTCGTGAAAAGTTCCTCCGTAAATATTTATTTGATCCGTCTCAGCTCTGTGTAGTAGCGTTTTTCGCACGCTTCGCCCATCGAGAAGGTCTTGCGCGGAAGCACGCCGTTCTTTGATACGTACGGGAAAAGATCGCTCTTGTCGATGCCGTCGAAGACAAATCCGACGACTCCGTCCTTTGTGAGAGCGATGAGGTTTTCTTTGCCGTGGATGTAGTCGCACTTGCCGCCGTGAAGCGAAATATAGTCGTCGATATATCCTTGAAGAACTCCGCAGAGTATTTCGCTGTCGGAAACGGGGATAGACAACGAGGTCTTTTCCGCTCCGCAGTACGCAGTCACGAGAGTCTCTTTTCCCTCGTTTTCCGCGGCGCGTCCTTTGATATATGAGATAAGATCTGTAAAATCAGCGCCGACGACAGTTTTGTATATCGGCTCGAAAACTATCGCGCCGTCGGTGATCGGAACGAGCTCGACGAGCGCGTCGCGCGCGAGGGAGTCGTCGCCTTTCGCCATCCGCACTTCTTCAAGATACGCCTTTGCGGAAGCGAGAGAATGGTTGCCGTCGCCGACGCCGTAGATCATCGCGCCGCTCTTGCGCCTTTCATTCTCATATTCCGATATAAGTTGTGATACTTTGGAAAGAATCTCGCCGGAAACGAGGCGTCCTGTGATATGCCCGCCGGAGAGCATAAGATCAAAGTCGTAAAGTACGGGCATATTGTCTTTTTTCGAGGTGAGAAGATCGAAAACGTCGGAGCACTCGCCAAAAAGCATAACGTGGCTCGCCTCATATACCGACGCGCGTCTTACTTCAACGCGCGGAGGAATGCGCTCTTTTACGGTTCCTTCGGTGGGACGAACGTCGCAGATCGCTCCTTTTTCAAACGAGTAGGCGTCAAGAGCGATCGCGCCTACGAGCCCGCGACGGATCTTGCCTGACGCGAGGGTGCGCTCGACGTATACCATCGAATCACTGTATTCTTTAAGATAACCGTCGCAAAGCGCGTCGGAGTTTTTCTTTATCGCGGCAAGTTTTTCGTCCTTAAGATCGGTCGAAAGATACGCCTCGGGCAGGATAAGTCCGAGAGTTGACGGCGCGCCGCCTGTTATCTCATCGACGCTTTCCCAGTATTCCGGCTCGGAGGTGTACTGATCGCAGGCTATGACGGACCAGCTCTCCCATTTATCGCATCCGGCGTCAAAACGGGGAAGAAGGACGTTTGTCGTGTGGAACGTGTTCGGCATAAGAGGTGTTTCCTTTCGGGGAAAAAGATTTCATGTAACAGTATACAACCGTCGGAGCGGATTGTCAAAGGAAAGTTTAAAAAGTATAAATAAATGTTGAAATGATAATATTTGTGTTGTATAATAAAATAGATATTTTTTTGAGTTGTTACTTTGATTTGTAAAGCTGGTGAGTGATATGATGGGTCCTCCACGCGGTCCGAACTATGATAAGCTGAAGCCGAAGAAGCCGACGTCGATCAAAGGCGTGCCCGCGTATGTCAAAGAGATACTTCGGGGCTTTTTCTCAAGACTCTTCTATATTTTCCGCCTCGTCTGGGAGACGAAACCCTGGATACTTTTCCTTATGTTCGCAAACTCCGTCGTCAACGGCTTCCTGCCCGTCGTCGGAGCGCTCATATCAAAGGAACTCATAAACGCGCTTGTCAGCGCGGTATCAGGCTCCGGGGAGTATCGCGGATTCGATTCCTTCCTGAAGCTGATGATATTCCAGTTCGCCTTCATTTTTCTGTCGGCGATCATCTCGCTCGTTTACAATATGGTCATCCGCATATCCGGCGAGCTTGTGACCAACCATATCAAATTAAAGATACTCAATAAGACGAAAGAAGTCGATATGGCGTCTTTCGATACCCCCGATTTCTACGAAAAACTTGAAAACGCGTCGCGTGAGGCAAGTTTCAGACCGATAAGCATTTTGCAGTCGGTATTCGGTATCGTCAGCTCGATCATCAGTCTTGTATCATTCATAATTATTCTGATCTCCGTGTCTCCCGTCGCGCCTGTCGCGATAATCGTGTTCGCATTCCCCGCAGCGCTGATTAGCTTCATATACCGCAAAAAGAACTTTGAGTATATGAGACGCCGCTCAAAGGACCGCCGTCAGATGCAGTATTACGGCGATCTTCTGACGAACAAGGATATGGCGAAGGAGATAAGGATATTCAATCTGTCCGATACCTTCATAAACTGTTATAAAGAGACGTTCGGCAGATACTTCCTCGGTATCAAAAAACTGATATACGCGGAGGGCGCATGGAGTACCGGCGTATCTCTTGCGGGAAGCGGGGTCAACTGCGCGTTGTTCCTGTATATCGCAAAGAAGGTCTATGACGGCGCGATACAGGTCGGCGACTACACGCTTTATACCGGCGCGCTCACGTCGATCGCGTCGGGTATTTCAAACCTTATCTCGACGTTTGCGACGATATACGAAGGAACGCTGTTCATCGACAATATGATAGCCTTTATGAAGGAAGAAGGGCATATAAGACCTCTTCCGGGAGAGACGCTCCACGTCAAGCGCGGCGTCGCTCACAGGATAGATTTCAAAGACGTATGGTTTACTTATCCGGGCTCCGATCACCCCGTTATCAAAAACATCAATCTGACGATCAGGGAAGGTGAGACTGCGGTCCTCGTAGGTCTGAACGGCGCGGGTAAGACGACGCTCATAAAGCTTCTCACCCGTCTTTACGACCCGACAAGCGGCGTCATCCTTCTCGACGGTGAAGATATAAGACGTTACGACGTCGCGGAGCTTTACGATATGTTCGGCATCATCTTCCAGGACTTCGGAAAGTACGCTTTCACCGCGGGCGAGAACATTATGTTCGGTCAGGCGGACCGCGGATATGACGAAGAGGCGATCGTCGAGGCGGCAAAAAACTCTGGCGCCGACGGTTTTATCTCAAAGCTCCCGAAGGGTTATTCGACCGCTCTAATGAAGTATTTTGAGCCTGACGGCATAGAACTCTCTATCGGTCAGTGGCAGAAGCTGTCCGTTGCGAGAGCGTTTTACGCGTCTGCAGACTTTATGATCCTCGACGAGCCGACGGCGTCTCTCGACGCTATCGCCGAGCAGGAGATATTCAGCGAATTTGAAGAGCTGCGCCGCGGCAAGACGACGCTCTTCGTTTCTCACAGACTCTCAAGCGCGACTTCCGCATCAAAGATATTTGTCATCGACAACGGCGAGCTTGTCGAAGAGGGTACTCACGCCGAGCTGATGAGGGCGGGCGGCAGGTACTGCCACCTTTTCACAACTCAGGCGAAACGGTACGTCGAAGGCGCGGATGACGCGCCGCCGAAAGGTATGCCTCCGGCGGGCGCTTTTCCGCACAGCGCGCCGCCGTTCAAAAATCAAGAAGATAAATCAATGTAAAGGATAATGATATGAATAACAACGCGAATGCGCCGAAGGTCGTAAAATTCGGCGGAACGTCTCTTGCGGACGTTGAACAGTTCAAAAAAGTCAAAGCGATAATCGAAGCGGACGAGGCAAGACGCTACGCCGTGCCGTCGGCTCCCGGAAAACGCTCGCCTGCTGATATCAAGATCACCGATATGCTCTACGAGTGCTTCAATATTTCGGAAGAGGAGCGTCCGATCGACGAGGTCTTCTCAAAGATCACAGAACGCTATGACGGCATAATCAAAGGGCTCGGGATCGACCTCGACCTCTCGAATAACTACGAGCAGATCAAGACCGCGATCGAGAATCACGCGGGACGGGACTTCGCGGCGAGCCGCGGCGAATATCTGTCCGCCCTCATTCTGTCAAAATATCTCGGATACCACTTCATAGACGCGGCGCGCGTTATTAAGTTCAAGGAAGACGGCACGTTCGACGGCGAGACAACGCAAGAGCTTCTCTCGAAGAAGCTCTCCGAGCACGCTCACGCGGTCGTCCCCGGCTTCTACGGCTCAATGCCGAATGGAACGATAAAGACGTTTTCAAGGGGCGGAAGCGACATAACAGGCGCCATCGTCGCGAAGGCGGCGGGAGCTTCGGTATATGAGAACTGGACCGACGTTCCGGGATTTCTCATGTCCGATCCGAGGATCGTAAAAGATCCCGAGACGATAAACGTCATCACGTACCGCGAGCTTCGCGAGCTCTCCTATATGGGCGCGTCCGTGCTCCACGAGGACTCCGTTTTTCCTGTGCGCTCCGCGGGCATCCCGATCAATATAAGAAACACCAACGATCCTTCTCATAACGGTACTATGATCGTTCCCGAATGCCCCGATTACGATAAAAACAGAATAATCACGGGGATCGCCGGCAAAAAAGGCTTTCTGATGATCAGCGTCGAAAAGGATATGTTCCACAACGAGCGCGGTGTCGCAAGAAAGGTGCTCGGCATCATCGAACGCGAAAAGCTGAACTTCGAGCACATGCCCACCGGTATCGACAGTCTGACCGTCGTCGCGTCGGGCGACGCGGACGATGCGAAGATCGCCCGCATCAAGGACGCGATCTGCGACGAAGTAACTCCCGACAGCGTAACGATCGAGCACGGGCTCGCCCTTATCGCCGTCGTCGGACGCGGCATGGTGCAGAACAAAGGTACCGCCGCTAAAGTCTTCAAGGCGTGCGCCGACCACGGTATCAACATACGTATGATCGACCAGGGCTCGAGCGAGATCAATATCATCATCGGCGTCGCGGAGCTCGATTTCGGAAAAGCGTGCAACGCGATATATCACGAGTTTGTGAAAGATTGATCATTAAATCCGGGGCTGTCGCAGTAAGATGCAGAATCGTCGTTCTTTGCCCCGTGAGGCGTATTGGGCAGGGGTCCTCAAAAATCGTTAGATTTTTGGGGTTCCCAGCTACGTCGAGGGGCAAAAACGGCGATAGAAAAACACATAAAATGGAAAAATCCGTAGGATTTTCACCTATTTAAGATGAAAACTAAGGATTTTTTGTTTATTTTATTCTTATTTCTTGACCGTGTTTTTCGTTCTGCGCTTACTGCGACAGCTCCTGTTGTTTTTATGTTGATTATATTGTGAGATTAGTGTATAATAAATTCATAATCGTTTTTGGAGTAAAAATATGAAAATACTGATGTACGATGCTAAAAGTTACGAGAGAGCGGCGTTCGACGCGGCGGCGGTAAAGTACGACGGCGTCACGGTCGACTATCTCGACGCGGATATCTGCCCCCAGACAGCATCTCTTGCCGCGGGATACGACGCGGTCTGCGCGTTCGTCGCCTCGGAAGTGACGCATAGCGTCACAGACGAGCTCTCGCGCGTTGGGGTGAAGCTGATCCTGCTTCGCAGCGCGGGTTACAATAACGTGGATCTTGCCTCTTGCAGGGCAAAAGGCATTACTGTAATGAGAGTTCCGGGTTATTCGCCGGAGGCGGTCGCCGAGCATGCTATGGCGCTCGCTCTCGCGGTCAACAGAAAGATACACAAAGCGTATATCAGAGTCAGAGAGAACAATTTCAGCTTGAACGGTCTTACGGGAGAGCTCTTTTACGGAAAGCGCGCGGGCATTGTCGGCACGGGGCGGATAGGCGCCGCGATGTGCCGTATCTGCCACGGGTTCGGTATGAACGTTTCGGCTTACGACGTGTACCGAAATCCCGATCTCGATTTCGTCGAATACGTAACGCTCGACGAACTCATATCAACGTCCGACCTGATATCGCTCCATTGTCCTCTCACCGACGAGACGAGACATATGATAAACCGTGATTCGATCTCGAAGATGAAGGACGGTACGATACTCGTCAACACTTCGCGCGGAGGTCTTATCAAGACGGACGACCTTATCGCGGGGATCAGAGATCTTAAGTTCTCCGGAGTCGGTCTCGACGTTTATGAGGAAGAAGGGGAGAACGTCTTTGAAAACAGGGAAGACGATATTCTCGAACATTCCGTGACGGCAAGGCTTCTCTCTTTTCCGAACGTGATAGTCACGTCTCATCAGGGATTCCTGACGTCTGAAGCACTTGAGGCGATAGCAGAAACGACCATTGAAAACGCGCTCTCTTACGAACGCGGCGAGCCGATAAAAGAAAATACGGTTAGTTAACAAGGATAGGTGCAGTTATGAAGAATCTGCTTGTTATCGACGGCAACAGCATACTGAACAGAGCTTTTTACGGAATAAGACCGCTCTCGACAAAGGACGGGCTTCCGACAAACGCGGTGTACGGTTTTATCAATATCATAAAGAAGCATATCGACGCGCTCTCTCCCGAATATATCGTTTGCGCGTTCGACCTCAAAGCGCCGACGTTCAGGCATAAGGAATACGAGCTTTACAAAGCGAACCGTCATCCGATGCCCGACGACCTTGCGGCGCAGCTCCCCGTCACAAAGGAAGTATGTGAGGCTCTCGGGATAAAGGTCATCGAGATCGAGGGATACGAGGCGGACGACGTGATAGGCACGGTCTGCAGAATGGGAGACGAGGGAGGAGTTCACTCGTACGCTCTCACGGGAGACCGCGACTCGCTCCAGCTTATAACGGATACGACGTCGGTCATTCTCGTAAAGACAAAAGAAGATATAGTTTACACGCCGGACAGATTTTTTGAAGATTACGGCGTGACGCCGCGCGAGTATATAGACGTCAAGGCGCTGATGGGCGACTCGTCCGACAACATACCGGGAGTACGCGGCATAGGCGAGAAGACGGCGTTTGCAATAATTTCCGAGGCGCACTCTCTTGAAAAACTATATGATGATCCCGATTCCGTGAAGCTCGGAAAGTCGGCAAAGGAAAAGATCATCGCGGGAAAGGACGACGCATATCTTTCAAGGTGGCTTGCGACGATCGTCAAGGACGCGCCGGTCGGATATACGCTCGATGAGCTTGAAACCCCGGGGATCGACTCCGCTCAGCTTGAAAAACTGTTCATGCGCCTTGAATTCTCGGCGCTGTATAAGAAATTCGATTTTTCGTCCGTAAAGCGCGAAGACGGCGCGCCGCAGTCGTCTTTCGACACGCCGGAGTTTACATCCGGCACAGCTTCCGGTATTGAAACGATGAACGATAAGGTCGCGCTTGCGGTATCGGGAAGCGAAATATATCTGACCGACGGCGAGCAAAACATACGATCTGAAATATCGGATAACGTCATATCGGCGCTCTCGAAAAAGAGAATAATATGTCACGATTTCAAGGGTATCTGCCGCGCGCTCGATTGCGACGCGCTCGAGTGCGAATTCGACGTGATGCTCGCATCATATCTGCTCTCACCCGGCGCCGGTTCGTATCCGCTCGACAAATGCGCGATCTCGTATTTGTCCGCGTCAGTCGATCCATCCGACGCCTCAGCTGCAGCGTGCGCGGTGTTGAAGCTATATCCCGTGATGGCGGACGAGCTTGATAAAAAAGGTATGACGGCGCTCCTTCACGAGATCGAGATACCGCTCTCAAAGGTACTTTACCGTATGGAGAAGACCGGGATGAAGGTCGACGGGGAAGGGCTTGTAGCATACAGCGCGGAGCTGTCGGCGGTAAGAGACGAGTACAAACAGCAGATATACGTTCTTGCGGGTCACGAATTCAATATCAACTCCCCCAAGCAGCTCGGAGAAGTTCTTTTCGACGAGATGGGTCTGCCGTGCCGCAAGAAGACGAAGAGTGGCTACTCTACCGACGCGGAAACTCTCGCATCCCTCGAAGCGTACAGTCCTCTCGTTTCCTGCGTCCTCGCGTACAGAAAATGCGCGAAGCTGATCTCGACTTACACCGACGTGCTTCCGACAATCCTCGACGGCAAGGGAAGAGTACACACTACTTTCAATCAGACCGGTACCGCGACGGGACGCCTTTCGTCGAACGACCCTAACCTTCAGAACATTCCCGTGCGCGGAGAACTCGGCAGGGAGATCAGAAAATACTTTGTCGCAGACGAAGGATGCGTCCTGATCGACGCGGACTATTCGCAGATCGAACTGAGGGTGCTCGCCGAGATATCGGGCGACGAGAACATGAGGGACGCTTTCATATCCGGAAGGGATATCCACACGTCCACCGCGTCGCAGGTCTTCGGAGTGCCGGAGTTCATGGTGGACTCCGAACTTCGCCGCAGAGCGAAAGCGGTCAACTTCGGCATCGTTTACGGCATCGGGGCGTTCTCTCTCTCAAAGGACCTCGGCATCACGAAGAAGCAGGCGGACGAGTATATAGAGAATTATCTCAAGACTTACCCGAAGGTCGACGCTTATCTCAAAAAGACGATAGAAGACGCAAAGCGCGACGGATATACGACGACCTCTCTCGGAAGACGCCGCCCGATCCCGGAGCTCTCAAGTCCCAAAGCGCAGCTTCGCGCGTTCGGAGAGAGGGTCGCGATGAACAGCCCCGTTCAGGGCACCGCCGCGGATATCATCAAAATAGCGATGATCAACGTATCCCGCGCGCTCGACGGGGAAGGGCTCGACGCAAGGCTCATAATGCAGGTGCACGACGAGCTGATAGTCGAAGCGTCGGCAGCCGACGCGGAGCGCGCATCGGAGATACTGAGGCGCGAAATGGAGGGCGCGGTGAAGAGCGCCGTACCGATGTCGGTCGAGATCTCGCGGGGCGGAAACTGGTATGAAGCAAAATAAAATTGTTAAAATTGTGTAAATTTTAGATTTGGTGTTGAAAAAATCATTTTGATATAGTATAATACTTTTTGCGCGCGAGCGCCATTACTCACATATAACAGACGAAGCGCCGGTGCCGCGGCGAGGAAGATAAAGTTCCCGCAAGCGGTGCGTTTCAAAACGTTATATGGTGGAAAAACCGAAGGAGGACATTATAATGTCTATCGTATCGATCAAACAACTGCTCGAAGCAGGCGTCCATTTCGGACATCACACAAGACGCTGGAACCCCAAGATGCAGGAGTACATCTTCACGGAAAGAAACGGCATCTACATCATCGACCTTCAAAAGACGATCAAGAAGTTTGAAGAAGCTTATATGTTCGTTCGCGACACGTCCGCTGAAGGCGGTCACATCCTCTTCGTAGGCACGAAGAAGCAGGCTGCGGACGCTATCCGTGAGGAAGCTGTACGCTGCGGTCAGTATTACGTAAACGTACGTTGGCTCGGCGGTATGCTCACCAACTACAAGACGATCAAAACGAGCATCAACAGACTCAAGTCCCTTGAGAAGATGCAGGAAGACGGCACGTTCGATATGCTTCCGAAGAAGGAAGTCGCCGCTCTCCAGAAAGAAATGGGTATCCTCGAGCGCAACCTCGGCGGTATCAAAGAAATGCCCGGACTTCCGGCAGCTATTTTCATAGTAGACCCCAGAAAAGAGCACAACGCAGTCCTCGAAGCAAAGAAACTCGGTATCCCGGTAGTAGCTATCGTTGATACTAACTGCGACCCGGACGACGCAGACTATGTCATCCCCGGCAACGACGACGCTATCCGCGCTATCCGTCTTATTTCCTCCGTTCTCGCTGACGCCGTTATCGAAGGCAAGCAGGGAGAGCAGTTTGAAGACGTAGAAGCTGAAAAGACCGAAGCTGAAGAGGCACAGGACGCGGAAGACGCCGCAAACGAATAATTTTATAAATTAAGAAGCCCGCGGCGACGCCCGGGCGGAATGGAGAATGATATGGCTATTACAGCAAAAATGGTTGCCGATCTGAGAACAAAGACCGGATGCGGCATGATGGAATGCAAAAAGGCTCTCACAGAGGC
>JAFXNX010000320.1 GCA_017529175.1 Clostridia bacterium | reverse complement strand
TCTTATCGGCGTTTTCAGAGGGATCGGAAGACGATATTTCCGCAGCGCCTCTCAATCTGACCTCGCTCTTTATTGCGATTGAAGTCGCCCGGGCATCGGCATCGGTCGTTTCGACCGTTTCGGAATATCTCACGCGTCTGTGCTCGCTCATGAACGTTATGACGCCGATCATGAGCACGCTTTACGTTACGTCGGGCAGAGTTACGGAAATGAGCGTTAATTCGTCTGCACTCATGCTTTTCGTAACTTTGACCGAAAACGTAAACACATACGTTCTTCTTCCGTTTTCAGCAGCGGTTCTGGCACTGACGACAGCGTCGGCGCTCAGTTCGGGCGGTGGGATCGGACCTTTTTCAAATGCGGCTGGGAAGGTCCTGGCTCTGATAATTGCCTCTGTTTCCGCCGTGTTTTCATTCGTAATGGGAGTACAGACGGCTCTTGCGCGCGGAACGGATACCCTGGCCGCCAAGGCGGTGAAGTTTGCAGTCGGAAGCGGCGTCCCGATCGTCGGAGGCGCGATGTCGGAGGCGGTCACCACAGTCGGCGCGAGTTTATCGCTTATAAAAAAGACTGCCGGAGGTGCGGCGGTCGTTATGATCCTTCTGATCATTCTCCCGGTCCTCATCAGAATTGCCGCCTCGCTTATATCGCTTTCGCTTTGTAAAGGCGCGGCGGAGTTTGCCGGCGCGGACGCGGCGGTCTCCGTGATCACGGGCGCGAAGACTGTTCTTGCTTCATTCGCCGCTTTGGCTGCATCGTCCGGGATCCTCTTTCTGTTTGCCGCAACTCTCTTTATGAATTCTTCCGTGGGGTGACGGAAGATACGATAGGTTAGTGGTAATGGAGTACATAAGAGACGTTATCATAGCATGCGCCGTCGGAGCGGTCGCGTCCGCGCTCACGCCACCGCGCGTAGGGCGCGCAATAAGAGCGTTGGCTCTCCTTATTGTCGCGGTCACGGCAGTATCACCGATCGCCCGGCTGACGTCGCACGCGGGTGATTTATTGAAAGACGGGACTGAGCTTTCCGTGAACGACGCGCCGTCATATGACGACGCGGTTTTAGAAGAGACAGCCGCGACGCTCGCATCATACGTTAGGGACACGCTTGATGAAAAATACGGTATCAGATCCGACGTTCGCATCAGCGTATTATTTGATGATTCTCCGGATGCTTTTACTTTGAAGGAGATACAGATATTTTCAGGAATCAGGTTTGATTCATACCGGGACCGAAAGATCGAGGAGGAACTCTCCGAGTCTCTTGGCTGCGACGTATTCATTTTTTCGGAATAGTGCGCGGAGGTGCGAATTGAAAAACCCGTTTGACTTTATTAAAGGGAAAAAGTGGATAATTATTCTCGCGGGGACCGCGATAGGGATATTTCTTATCGCATATCGTCCGTCTGTAGCGTCGGATGTTCAGTCGGGAGAGGACAGCTTCGAAACGATAAGTTTCTATACCGAAACGCTTGAGAAAAGAATAGAGGAACTATGCGGTTCTTCCGTTGGAATAAAAGACGTCTCGGTCCTTTTGACGCTTGATTCCGG
>JAFXNX010000319.1 GCA_017529175.1 Clostridia bacterium | reverse complement strand
GTATTCTTCGGTATTGTCTGTACCTGTCGCGTAATTCGCACGCGCGCCGGTCGCGCAAATTACTGCATTGGACTTCAGATAGTCATCTCCGCTTTGGGTATTGGATGAATTTGTATACTGAGTTGCAAACTGGCAGAAGAGATATCTATGAGAAGGATAATATCCGAAAGCTCTTGAAGCTGATCCGCTGGTATCGGCGGCGTTATAACACCTTATAAGCATCGACTTTGTGGCGACGCGTCCCGCGTATGAGTTTTTGAAAAATAATATGCTTGAAAGATCAAAATACGAGCCGTCGGATTGTGTGAGCGTACTGTTATATGCCCAGTGAAAAGTCGCAGACGTTACGGTTCCGGCTCCAGCCCATGAACCGGACGCCCACGTGTACCCGCCGGAGGTCGGAGACGAAAGAAATCCCTGCTGCGCATACCATCCTTTGGCCATCCCCGGGAAATAAAACGTATTTGTGGTCGACCCGTTCAGATCAAAACGGTAGCTTCTGTTCGTACCGATACCGTAGGTGTAATAAACAACGGAGCAGTACGGAAAAGTCGAAGTCGGAACGCCGCCGGGAAAATAGAGCGTCGCCTTAGGATCAGTTTTTTGTTTTGCGTAAAGTTTGACGTATTTATTATGGGTTGAAACCGTAGTATTCGAAACATTGACGGCGTTTGCTGTCTGAAACGACGTCGTGTTTGCAGCGTAAACCATTCTCGTCGCAGCGGGATACCCGTCAACGTACGGGTCGTACGTGACCTTGATCCTTCCTGTCGCAATGTCGGACGCGCTCTCGACTTTATCAGGCGCGTCGTTGTAAAGCCAAGCTCCGGTTTTAGGATTATTGAACATAAAAGTTCTTGAAGAGTTATAGTTTGAGTTTGAATAGTTGATCGACGGAGTCATTCCGGAGTTGATTGTAAACTCGCAGTTTTTAAGAGCCGAGCTGTCGTTGATATAAACCGGGCTTCCGGAGTTTATCGTTACCGCTACGCGGTCGGCGTTGCCGCGCTCACCGGTGCCGTCCGGTACCGATACTGCGTATGCGGATCCGGCGGTATTTGAGTTTACGATAAGATACGTCGTAGCGCCTGTGTCGGCATAGTCGATACTGTCGACGTATTCCCATCTGTAAGTCGGCTGAACGGACGCCGCTTTGACCTCCGTAATAAATGAAGCAAACGGAAGGTGTCCCGAGAGCATAAGGAGTGTAAGGATAAGCGCGAAAGTCGATTTTGCCGCGCGCTTCAGCGTGATAGATCCGTATCCTTTCCTCATTCTTTTATCCTCCGAAAATTTTAAGACTAATATACATTATATATTATAATTAAGTTCGAATGATTGTCAATACAAATTATATAAGTGTTGCTATGCGTTTTGAGAAGTGTTTTGCAGAGGGGGCGGGGATCAGGGGTCAGGAGTCAGGGGGAGAAGTGAGAAGCCAAGATAATACAAAAATATCCGCGAAAAAAGTTCGCGGATCGTTATGAAGTTTCTGAAAGAGGGGGCTCACTTTCCGGCGGTCACTTTCGCGGCGACGTCGGTAAGGAATTCCCGCCATTCGTCCTCGTGTTCGACGAAGTAGAGCGGACAGAGCTTTCCGGTGACGTCATAGTGACGGATCACGTCCTTCAGCGGATTGAGACCGTATTCCGCGCAAAGATCTGCGGTAAGATTGACAAGAGACTCGTAAGTCTTGTCTGTGAATTTTCCGTCCTCCGCCGGGTGACAGCACTCGATGCTCACCGTGTCGGCGTTGCGCTCGTTCGAGCAGTAGGCGATCTCGTCGAGCGGGATCAGCTGCAATATTTCTCCCTCGAGACCTATGACGAAATGACTGCTCGCCCAGGTCGCGCCGCTTGCGGCAAGCCCGTTGAAATAGCTTCTGTTCTGCGCGGCGGTAGTGCCGGGATTCCCGACATAGTGAACCACGATCCCGTTTATCTTTTCAAGTGGAGTGGCGGGTCTTGAGTATTCGTTTTCAACTATGGGCTCGTATTTGACGTAGTCGGGCGCCGCCCATCCCGCGTCGACGTCTGTCGCGGCGGTGATATCTTCTTTGATTTTCAGCTCGGCTCTTTTCGCGACCTTTTTGCCGATAAAAACGAATACGACGCAGAGTCCGGCGGCGATAAGCGCAAACGCTGTTATCAGAAGCGCTCGCGTCGGAGTTTTGCGGCGTCGTCTTTGCGGCGGAAGCTGCGGGTAGAAATCTTGATCTGTCCCGGATTCCGAGGGCGCCGGCACGTTTTCCTCAATTGTATTATTTGGCTCTTCCGGAGCTGTATTTTTACATTTGTCAAAATCGGTATTCACTGTGTTTTCCCCTTGATCAGGAATAGAATTTACTGTATCATCTTATCACAACCGGAGAATTTTTTCAATAAAATCAAAAAAATACTTGCAATATTATAAAAAGTGTGTTATACTACCGTATGGTTATTAAGGTATGCAGGAGAGAGGGTCGAGCCCTCTCTCTTATTGTTGAAGCCGAAACGGCGAAGTGCGCCGGGAGGAAGAAATGGAACAAAAGAAAAAGAAGAATACCGCGACGACGGTGCGCGAGCTGATATCGCCCACGGTCGCAAAGCTCGGATATATGCTCTGGGACGTCGAATACGTCAAAGAGGGCGCCGAGATGGTCCTTCGTATCACGATAGATAAAGAGGAAGGCATCGGCATTGACGACTGCGAGAAGGTACACAGGGCTATCGACCCTCTGCTCGACGAAGCGGATCCGATAGAGAACGCGTACCGCCTCGAGGTTTCGTCTCCGGGGATCGAACGCGCGCTGACGAGGGAAGAGCACTTTGATTTCTGCCTCGGCGTCGAAGTGGAAGCGAAGCTCTTCGCTCCGTATAACGGTACGAAAACGATCCGCGGTATTCTGAACGATAACAATGAAAACTCTCTCGTGATCGTCTGCGGAGAGGACGCGTACGAGATAGAAAAAAGCGCGATATCGAAGATCAGAACGGTCTTCAACTGGGATGAAATATAATAACGAAAGGTCAAATAGATTATGAACGCAGCATTTTTTGACGCTCTTGACGAGCTGGAAAAGACGAAAGGCATTCCGAAGGATTACATGCTTGAAAAGGTGACGGCGGCGCTCACGAGCGCATTCAAGAAAGAGCACGGCACCGACAACGTGAGAATAGTGCTCGATCCCGTCAAGAAGGACGTGAAGGTCTATCGCAGAAGGAACGTCGTCGAAGAGGTCGTCGATCCGAGAACGGAGATCAGTCTCGAGGATGCGAAGGCGCTGTCAAGACGCCACGTGCTCGGCGGAGTCGTCGAGAACGAGGTCAAGACGAAGGACTTCGGCAGACTCAGCGCGCAGGCGGCGAAGCAGGTCATCATTCAGGGCATCCGCGAGGCGGAGACCTCGAATATGATCCGCGAATACGAGAAGAAGCGCGAAGAACTCATCACCGCGACGGTGACGAAAGCGGCGGACGATACCGGCGCCATCGTTGTCGATACCGGAACGAGCGAAGCGGTCCTTATCAAGACCGAGCAGATACCGGGCGAGGAGTTCGAGGTAGGAGACAAGATCAAAGTTTTCGTCACCGAAGTCAAGAGATACGGCGACGAGGGCCCGATCGTAACCCTCTCCCGCACTCATCCGAGTCTCGTAAAGCGTCTTTTCGAGCTTGAAGTTCCCGAGATCCAGGACGGAACGGTCGTTATCAAGGCGATCGCAAGAGAAGCGGGAAGCAGAACGAAGATCGCTGTTTATTCGACAGAGGAAGACGTGGACGCAGTCGGCTCGTGCATCGGTAACCACGGCATGCGCATAGGAAACGTCATCGACGAGCTCTGCGGCGAGAAAATAGACGTCATCGAGTATTCCGAGGACCTCGGAGAATTCATAGCATCGTCACTCTCTCCGGCGGAAGTGCTCTCCGTGGAATTTGAGGGCGAAAAGAGCGCAAAGGTCTGCGTCGCTGCGGAACAGCTCTCCCTCGCAATAGGCAAGGAAGGGCAGAACGCGCGTCTTGCCGCGAAACTCACCGGCTGTAAAATAGACATCAAAGGACTGTAAGGCAGTCATATTGTCAGAAACAAACCATATCAATGAAAGGCGGGCGCGGAAATGAAAACTAAAAAAATACCCGAGAGGCGATGCCTCGGATGCGGCGTGTCGTTTCCGAAAAGCTCGCTGATCAGAGTCGTCAGGACTCCTGAAGGTGATGTCGTGCTCGACGCGACGGGAAAGGCGAACGGACGCGGCGCGTATATCTGCCGTAAGTCCGAATGCTTCAGGACCGCAAGGAAGAAGGGACGTTTTTCCTCCAACCTGTCTTGCGAGATACCGGAGGAAGTGTACGACAGCCTCGAGAAGAGGGTCGCGTCGTATGAAAAGGAGGCGCCGCCTTCCGAATGAACGGTGATAAGAAAATACTCTCATATATCGGACTCGCAAGACGCGGCGGTATGGTCGCGATCGGGAGCGAGAGCGTGATGTCCGAGATAAGACGCCCGGGCGCGTCCGGAAGATGCGCCGTCGTACTTTCGCTCGACGCGTCCGAACGGACGAAAAAGCAGATAACGGACAAATGCGCTTATTACAACGTTCCGCTGATCGCATCAAAAGTGACGGGAGACGAACTCTCGCGCGCCGTCGGAAAGAGCATGACGGTGTCGGCGGTCGCGCTGACGGACAAGGGTTTAGCGTCGGCTGTCATCAAGGCGTCACATGGCGAGTGCGGGCGCGACCTTCCCGAAGGGGAAAACAAACAGTTTAACGAAAGGACTTTTCCGCGTGACGGCGGAAATCGGTAATTTGCAAAAATGGCACAGGATACTATGTTCCGTGTAAATCAACTCTCGAAAGATTTCGGGATGAAGAGCTCCAAGGAGATCATCACCGTTCTCGAGAGCGCGGGTATCACGGATAAGAAATCGTCTTCGGTCCTTACAGCCGAAGAATTCAACGCTTTCTTCAACGAGATAACTCTTTCAAAGCAGATAACCGATATCGACGATTATCTCGCGAAGAAGAGCCGTATCTTCGAAGGAAAGCGAAGCGCTGTCTCCGAGAAGAACAGAAAAGAAAAAGCGGCGGCAAAAGCAAAAGCGGAAGCGGAAGCAAAGGCGAAAGCGGAAGCGGAAGCAAAAGCGAAAGCCGAGGAAAAAGCCCGCCGTGAAGCGGAAAAGGCGGCAAAGGCGGAAGCGAAGGCGAAGGCCGACGCGGAGCGCGCCGCAAAAGCAAAAGAAGAGGCGCAGATGGCGGCTCTCAAGAGAGCGGCGGCAAAAGCCAAAGCCGAATACGAGGCGAGAGAAGCGGTCAAGAACGCCGGCAGAACGCGTATCGAGGACGAAGCGCCGAAAGACAGAACGAAGAGCGCAAAGCAGGAAAGCGTCATATCCGACCGCGACCGTCTCAAGGAAGCCGGAAAAGCAAGACGCGAGAAGCTCGCTCAGGCGGCGAACAGTTTTTCTGTCCCCACAGTTGAAGGAACAGGATACAAAAACGCACCGACTGCCGGCGCTGCAAAGCGTGACCGTCAGGCGCAGAATGCCGGACGTCAGAGGACCGGTACGACGAGAGTCATCGATACGAGAAGCACGACGGTAGACCTCTCGAAGTACGACGACAAACTCGATAATTTCGCGCCGGACGCTATGAGCGACCGCCAGTCCAACAAGCAGAAACTCAAGAAGCAGAATACGCGCGACGTAAGAGGCAAGAAGCGCGATAAAGAAAAAGCGGCGATGGAAAAGCTCAAGAAGGAGCAGCTTGAAAAAGCGAAGAAACAGCCGCTCAAGATCACGATACCGGACGAGATCTCCGTCGGAGAACTCGCGTCCCGTCTTAAAGTCACGGCTGCTGACGTTGTCAAAAAGCTCATGATGATGGGAATGATGGTCACAGTCAACCAGGTCATTGATTTCGATACGGCGTACCTTATCGCCGACGAATACAAAGCTGTCGTTACGCGCGAAGTCGTCGTAACGATCGAAGAAAAGCTCTTTACGGAGACTGAAGACACGGACGAGGTGCTTAAACCCCGCGCTCCCGTTGTCTGCGTAATGGGACACGTCGACCACGGTAAGACGTCGATCCTCGACGCGATCCGTCACACGAGCGTCACCGCGGGCGAAGCAGGAGGCATCACTCAGCACATCGGCGCTTACAGAGTCACTGTCGACGGCAAGGATATCACGTTCCTTGACACGCCCGGACACGCGGCGTTCACCGCAATGAGAGCGCGCGGAGCTATGGCTACCGATATCGCGATCCTCGTTGTAGCCGCCGACGACGGCATCATGCCGCAGACGATAGAGGCGATCAACCACGCAAAAGCCGCGGGAGTCGAGATCATCGTCGCGATAAACAAGATGGATAAGCCGACGGCGAACCCGGAGGCTGTAAAAGCGGAGCTGACGAACTACTCTCTCGTTCCGGAAGAATGGGGCGGCGACGTAATCTGCGTTCCCGTTTCAGCGCTTACAGGGCAGGGACTTCCCGAACTTCTCGAGAATATCCTTCTCGTTGCGGAAGTTAAAGAGTATAAGGCGAATCCCGACAAGCGCGCGAAAGGCGTCATAATAGAATCCCGCCTTGACAAGGGACGCGGTCCCGTTGCGACGGTCCTCGTTCAGAACGGTACGCTCCACTCCGGAGATATCGTCATCGCCGGCACGTCCGTCGGACGCGTGCGCGCAATGTCCGACGACAAGGGACGTCAGATCAAGGAAGCGGGTCCGTCCGTACCGGTCGAGATAATCGGTCTTGCGGAAGTTCCTTCCGCGGGCGACGAGTTCAACGCGGTCGAAGACGAGAGAATGGCAAGAGAACTCGCGGATCAGCGCCGTGAAAAGGCTAAAGAAGAAGAGTTCAAGGCAAACTCGAAGGTCAACCTCGACGACCTCTTCGCGCAGATCAAAGAGGGCGTACAAGATCTCAATATCATCGTCAAAGCGGACGTCGTGGGCTCTGCGGAAGCGGTCAAATCGTCTCTTGAAAAGATCTCGAACGACGAGGTCAAGGTCAGAGTCATCCACTCCGCGGCGGGAAGCATCACCGAGGGCGACGTTATGCTCGCATCCGCGTCGAACGCGCTGATCGTCGGATTCAACGTCCGTCCCGACAAGGGCGCTATCGACAGCGCGAAGGATCAGGGCGTCGAGATCAGAACGTACAGAGTCATTTACGAGTGCATCGAAGAGATCGAAGCGGCGATGAAGGGTATGCTCGCTCCCGAGTTTCAGGAAGTCCTTCTCGGTCACGCCGAGGTCCGTCAGACGATCAGAGTTCCGAACGTGGGCGTTATCGCCGGTTCCTACATCCAGGACGGCAAGGTCACGAGAAACTCAAAGATCAGAGTCGTTCGCGACGGTATCGTCGTATTTGAGGACGAGATATACACCCACAAGCGTTTCAAGGACGACGTCAAGGAAGTCGCTCAGGGCTACGAGTGCGGTATCGGACTTGAAAAGTTCAACGATATCAAGGTAGGAGATATCCTCGAATCCTTCATTATGGAAGAGATCCCGAGATAGTTTAAATACAACTAAAAGATCAGAAAAGGCAAGTCCGTGTCGACTTGCCTTTTCTGATCGTGTTTACCGTATTACAGCTTTATCCGCTTTTCTTCCCAGGGCATATTGCGTCTGAAATGAGGCATTTCCATGACGCGTCCGCCGTTTGTAACGGAGAGCTGCGAGAGGAGCGCGACCGCCGTCCACTCCGCCGCTTTGTAAACGTCGAGGTACGGCTGCTCGTTATTCTCGATCGCCGCGACGAAATCCTCAACGATGAAATAATCACCGCCGCCGTGGCTAACGCCCTCGGCGCGAGCGCTTTTGAATCTCTCGGGAAGATATTCGTTGAAGTCGGAGAGAGGACGCCACTTTTCGAACCCCTGCGGGTCTTCGTCCGTCGCGAGAGCGATCATCGCCTCTCCTCCGAGACGCGGCGCCTCGTAGCATCCCTTCGTTCCCTGGATCTGATAGTACGTCAGCGCGTGGGGACGCGGTGATATCGTATCGACTCTCACTTTCACGAGCTTACCGCTCTCAAGCTGGCACATAGTCTGCGTAAGGTCATCCGTGCGAAGTCCGTAGGGATTGTGATTTCCCGGTGAGAACGAGGCGACGGATACTATGCGGTCGCCTTCAAAGCACTGCATTACAGGACCTAGGGAGTGTGTCGGATAAAACGCTCCGCGCGTTCCCATCTGCCAGTAAGAGCGCCAGGAAGGGTGTCCCTCGCTGTAGTTGCGAAGGCAGGTACAGTCGTGCGTGTATTCACCTTCGCCGTAGTATACCTCGCCGAACATACCACGGCGTACGAGCTCTCTTACGAGCTGAACTTCGGGCATGTAGCAGTAGTTTTCCGAATACATATAAATTTTACCGGACTTTTCGACTTCTTCGATCAGCCACCACAACTCGTCCATCGTTACGGCGGCGGTGACCTCGGACATCACGTGAAAACCCGCGGTGAGCGCCTTTATCGCCTGCGGGACGTGAAGATTCATCGGAGTCGATATAAGGACAGCGTCGATATCGGCTTTTTCAAGCATATCTTCGTAAACGCGATAGAGACCTATTTCTTCTCCGCTTTCGGCAAAAGTTTCCTTCGCGCGTCCGAGCGCCCATTCGTTTATATCGCAGCAGGCGGTGACCTTCGCTCTTCCCTCGAGATCCTTGATCGCTTTTGCAAAGCTGAGCCCGCGCGTACCTACAATACCTATTTTTACCATGTTTTCATCTCCCGGAAAGAACCGTTTTTTACAGTATATCACTTATGACGTGTATTGTCAAAGTGTTTGTGTTATATTAATACAAATAAATAATTTGGAAACCGGTTGACAAAAATGAAATAATAATATACAATTATAATTAGCTATGTGTCACTTTAATTATGATTTTTAAACAAATCGAACATAAAAGGAGAACGTTATGAAGAAATTTGCGAGAGTTATGATATCACTGCTTTTAGCGGTGATGCTTATGATCCCCGCGCTTCCCGCGGCTGTCAGCGCGGGAAGAGTTGCGTCCTGTCCCGGATCCGGATCAAACAGGATCGATTACGGCAAGGCGCTGTACTACGCGTATAACGGAAGCTGGCCGGACGGCGCGAACCGTGCGACGGAGACGTATCTGTATACCGATCCGAACAAACCTCTGTTCGCCTCGACATACTTCGGAAACGCGGTTCTTGAAGTGGATATCTGTCCTCTCAATACAAACGCTTCCATAGTTAATAACGTTTCGCTCAATCCGAACGGCGGATTTATCGAGTTTGACCTTGCAAACGGAAAGATCGGCGTAAACGGAACGACGACTAATCTCAACTTCGCGTGGCGAGTCGGAGAATGGCATCACGTTACGATCTTCTCTGTGTTCGGAACGGCGGGTTCTGCAATATTCGTTGACGGCGTATCTCTCAGCTACAACGTCGTTCTCGGATCGAGCGCGGTACTCGGCAGGAGCTGGATCTCGAACGTCACCAACTGCGGTATAGACAACATCAAGATCTACGAGGGCGTTGCAAATTCGAACTCAAGGACGAACAATCTCCTTTACAGTGAGAACTTCAACGACGGAAACTGGGACAAGGCAAGCTCCGATTGCCTCGGCAAAATACTTTCATTGTCCTCGGCGCTCGGCACGTATTACTGGAAATATCAAGGTTCGAACAATTACGCCGCATGGTCTGAATACGGCATAGCAAACAATTATTCGAGATGGGAATTTGACGTAATGGTACCCGGCAACGGAACCATATCGACGACTCAGGAATCGTTCGGCGGACCCGTTTTCAACTGCGGTTCGATCGGTACCGGATCTCTTACCGGCGGAGCCGCGACGACGATCGCATATTCCTGGGACGGCGACTGGCACCACGTCGTAATGGAGTCCCAGCAGGGCAAAGGCACCGCGATCTTCGTAGATAACGAATATCTCGGCTTGGTCGCAAATTCTCTTAAAGGATACTGGAGAGGTACGCCCGGCGACGGAGTCTGCTTTGACAACGTCAAACTCGTCGGCGACGACGGCAGAACATATATTGAAGATTTTGAAGACGGCGTATACCAGAAAGTCAACAAAGCGGATGATACCGGATCGGTAACAGAGTATACCGGCGGATCGTCCCACAACTGGGACGCGGGAGTTACGACGACAGCCGTGACGTGTACCACGGACGGCGTTATCACGTACACCTGCTCGACCTGCGGTACGACAAGGACCGAAACCGTCACAGCTCCCGGACACAATTTCGGAGCATGGACGACAGTTACGGCGCCGACGGAGACGACTCCCGGACTCAAGCGCCGCTCCTGCCAGGTATGCGGCTTGGTGCAGGAAGAGAGCATAGCTCCCCGCATCACACCGAAGATGACAGTCTCAACAGCATACGCGGAGCGCGGCACGACGACGACAGTTTCCGTAACTCTTGCGAACAACCCCGGTATTTACGCGCAAAACTTCGTGATCTATTATTCCGATAAGCTGACTCTCAATTCCGCGACGGCGTCCGGTGACGTTTATCCCGCCGGAAACGCATCGAGCAGCTCAAACCTCAGTATAACCCCCTCCGCAAACACGACGATCAATTCTTACTTCACGGCGGCAGGCGTTTCGACCTCCGGCGTCAAGGCGTTCACATGGTACGTCGATAACGGCGGCGGATTCACTAACGCTACGGCGAACGGCACGATACTGACTCTGTCCTTCACGCTTCCCTCAAGCGGCACGGAACAGGAATACCTTGTCGGTATATTCGGTATCTACGCTCCGACAGACGACGCGGTGACCGCTGACGCGGAATCTTTACCGGTCGGTGTTTCTTACACAAACGGCAAAGTCGTTGTCGGCACGGCGCATACGCATACGTGGGATGACGGCGCAGTAACGACTCCCGCGACCTGCGCGGCGGCAGGCGTCATGACGTACACATGTACTGTCTGCGGAGAAACGAGAACGGAAGCTATCGCGAAGACGACGACTCATACGTGGAACACAGGTGAAGTAACGACCCCCGCGACCTGCGCGGCGGCAGGAGTGATGACGTACACATGTACTGTCTGCGGCACAACGAGAACGGAAGCTATCGCAAAGACGACGACTCATACGTGGGATGAAGGTGTTGTAACTACAGAACCGACGGCCACGACTCCGGGCGTCAGAACGTACACGTGTACGGTTTGCGGCGCTACAAGGACCGAAGAGATCGATCCCATCCCCGTCACCGCGAAGATAGGAGACGTTGATGGAGACGGCGCTATCACAATCAAGGATATTTCGGCTCTCAAAGCGTACATCGCAGGAACTCTGTCAGCTACCGATATCGTTGGCGCCAACTCCGATATAGATGAAGACGGCGTTATAAATATGATGGATATAAGCGCTCTCAAAGTGCTTATCGCAGGCTGATCTTTACAATTAATTTTATAGAATATATCATTGCCGCGATCCGGTTCCGGATCGCGGCGATGTTTTTTAGGATAGGAATAGCACATCGATACGCCTACTCAATATGAGTATCCATAGACAATTAAAGGCAACTTCGGTTGACAAAAATACTAAAATATATTATAATAAAAATGTATAACTATATATTTTTAACAAAACGTGTATATTATTATTTGGTGAGGATATAGATATGAGAAAAGGACTTAAGAAACTGTTATCACTGCTCATCGTCGTGATGATGGTGATACCTGTATTGCCGACGTCGCTGACGCAGCCGGCGGAAGTATCTGCAGGGCGAATTGACTCCTGTAATTCTTCAACCAACAAGGTGAATTACGGATATGCACAATTCTTCGGTAATACTTCAAGCGTATGGCCTGACAATACCGGTCATGGAAATCGCTACTATATTCAGACAACCGAAATTCTTTCATCAAGCCAGTATAATACTTACAAAGGCAATATGGTGTTGGAAATGGATATTTGCCCTTTGGCAAGTAATGCGCAGATGTATGACTATACGAGCGCAGGTTATACCGGTTTTGTCACTTTTAATTTGTCGAATAATACTATCGGTCTCGGAGGACAGAATACGTCTCTTGATACCGCTTGGCAGGTAGGGGAATGGCATCATGTTGCCTTTTATTGTATTTACGGAACGGAATCCAGCCCTGCATCACCCGGCGTATGGGGGTCTGTAATTTGGGTCGATGGGGTACAGTTAGCTTCGCCGATTATTCTTGGAAACAAAGCTGTTGTATCTAACTTGTGGTGCTGTGGCGCGCAAAACTGCGCTATTGATAATATTGCGATATACGCCGGCGCCGGAGCCAACGGAACAAGAGGAACTCGGCTGTATTATGAAGATTTTAATGATGGCGTATGGCAAAAATGCCATTCTGACGCGAACCCGAGTTCGGAAAACGGCGGTATAGTTTTTGGTCTGGACTCATATCTCGGCGCAAAATACTGGAAGTGGGACAGCGGCAACAGATATGTGCAGATGATAAGCATGGGGATCGCGGAGAATTATGCAAGATGGGAATTTGACGCTTGTCTTCCCGGATCTTCTTCCATATGCTCAACGTACGGCAGTTACGGCGGCCCTATCATTGACACCGGAAAGATCGGTACCGGTTCTCTCAGCGGCGGGTCTATGACAACGCTCTCTTACACGTGGAACACCGACTGGCACCATGTTATACTTGACGGTCAGTCCGGAACAGGAACAGCGATATGGATCGACAACGTGTTTATCGGAAGGGTATCAAACGCTATAAAAGCAAAATGGTGCGGTCAGCCGTCGATGAATTTATGTATCGACAATCTGACTATTGGTTATGCAGGAAACCCGAAAACATACGTTGAGGATTTTGAAGACGGGAAGTATCAAAAAAATGACGGAGGAAACGGAGCTTCCGTAGATTACAGTATCACCTCTCACACTGAGCCGGACGCATGGACGCTCGATTACAGTCCGACTTGTACTGCACAAGGACGCAAGCACAAAGAGTGTTCGGTTTGTCACAATATGAGGTATTCTTATCAGGATGCTCTCGGACACGCCTGGAACTCCGGAGTAATTACGACGGCGGCGACGTGTTCCGCAACCGGCGTAAAGACGTATACTTGTACGAGATCGGGATGCGGAGCGACATATACCGATACGGTTCCGATAGACTCAACAAACCACAACTACGTCGCAACAGTTACGGCTCCGACGTGCGGTGCGGCGGGTTATACGACTCATACGTGTTCCAGGTGCGGCGACAGCTACACTGACACACCCGTTGCGGCGACCGGCGCGCACACGTGGAATGCGGGAAGTGTAACGACAGCTCCGACGTGCGGCGCGGCAGGAATCAGAACAAAGACCTGTACGGTTTGCGGCGCGACGACGACTGTTCCCGAACCCGCGACAGGCGCGCACTCCTGGAACACAGGAACGATAACTACGCAGCCGACTTGTACTGCGACGGGTACAAGAAGAAAGACTTGTAATACCTGCGGCGCACAGCAGGATTTCACAGAACCGGCTCTCGGTCATAACTACGTTGACGTAGTAACCGCTCCTACATGTACGGAAGCGGGTTACACAACTCACACCTGCTCGCGCTGCGGAGATTCATACACGGATACACCGGTTGATGCGACAGGCCACACCTACGGCGAATGGGTGCAGGATACGGCTCCCACTTGTTCGGCGCAGGGTACGAAGCACAGGATCTGTACCGTCTGTTCAAACCGTGAAAACGGAACGATAGCGATAGATCCCTCGGCGCACAACTGGGTATATGACGCGGAGCACTCTACCGGCGCGTCCTGCCTTGTTGACGGGACCAACCGTTATGAATGCTCATATTGTCATACGACGAGAGACGACGTGATCACAGCTGTCGGCTACCATACGCCGGGTGAATGGATCATTCTCTCCGAGGCGACTTGTACAGTTGCCGGTTCGAAACAGCAGGAATGCTCGGTATGTCACGCGCTTTTGGATACTCCGACTGCTATTGCGGCGCTCGGTCACGACTACGGTTCGGTCGTAACGCCTCCCACGTGTACTGCGGCGGGATATACGACTCACACCTGTTCGCGCTGTGCGGACACATATACGGACAGCAACGTCGCAGCTCTCGGACACGATTACAGTATAGTGGAAGTAACAGAGCCGACGTGTACTGCGGCGGGATATACGACACACACCTGCTCGCGCTGCGCGGACAGCTATACGGATACGCCCGTTGCGGCGCTCGGTCACAGTATGGCGTCATGGGTCATTGACACTGCGGCGACGTGTTCTGCGGCGGGTACGAAGCACCGCTTCTGTTCGGTGTGCGGATACCGTGAGAACGGAGTTGTCGCGATCGACCCCGAGGCTCACAACTATACGTTTACGAATACCGTATCTCCCACCTGTACGGCGTCGGGATATGATCTTTATACTTGTACGCACAACGCGGGTCACACGACTCAAATGAATATAACCGTGCCTCTCGGACACAGCTGGGGAGCGTGGAGCGTCATTACTCCTGCGACGTCCGGTTCGGCGGGACGAAGATCGCATACATGTTCGCGATGCAGTACTACCGAGACCGAGGACTACTACTTAACGTCTGTCAGAGTCGGCAGCGCCTCCGGCACCCGCGGCTCAAGCGTCACGGTCGACGTAGTGCTTCGTGACAACCCGGGCATTTACGCGCAGAACTTCATCATATATTATCCGGAAGAGCTGACGCTGACGGATGCGGTCGCGTCGAGCGACGTATATCCGACGTCCGGCGTCACGCACAGCTCGTCGCTCGCTGTCAACCCTGCGGCGAACTCCATGTTCAGCTCATACTTTACAGACGCGGGAGTTTCGACTTCGGGTGTCCGCGCAATGTACTGGTACGTGGAAAACAGTACGCTCACGAATACGACGGGGGACGGAACTCTCGTCACCCTTACGTTTGCTATCCCCACAGGCGCTTACGCGGCGGCAGTGGATTACACGATAGGCATCTTCGGCGTTTTCGCGCCGACTGACGACGCGGTCGACGCGTCTAACGAGTCTCTTGCCAACCCGATAACGTATGTCTCCGGTACGATCACAGCCGCGGCGTGCTCGCACAGCTACGGCGCGTGGACGACCGTAAAAGAGCCCTCGGGACTTGCCGCGGGTATCAAACAGCGCACCTGCTCTATTTGCGGATACGTTGACGAGGCGACAATAGCGACTACCGGTGAAGGTGTCGCAAACTCAAGCACC
>JAFXNX010000318.1 GCA_017529175.1 Clostridia bacterium | reverse complement strand
CAATATTTGAACCGAATCAAATCCAAAAGATCCTTTTTAAGAGAGGGGAAAACCATGAAAAAGGAAACAGTAGAAAACCAGGAGAACAAGGCGCCCGTCAGCAAGGCAAAAAAGACGTGGAAGATAATAGGCAACGTTATAATGTGGCTCTTCATCGCGTTCTGCGTGATGATAACCATATTCGCCTTTTCCGCTCAGTCAAATACTGACGGCGTTCCGACAGTCGGCGGAAAAGTTATGAGCCCGGTCCTGACGGAATCTATGTCTCCCACGATAAAGCAGGGCGACATCATCTTCAGCCGCAAGCTCGAAGATGATGAAAAACCGACTCTCAAAGTCGGGGATATCATTACATACAGAGCCGACATAAACAAAGACGGAGTAACGGATATCAACACGCACAGGATCGTCGAGATCATCGAAGACGGCGATTCGGTCAAGTATCAGACGAAGGGTGACAACAACCAGTTCAACGACGACTTCACGGTCGCTACGGACGACGTCATCAGTATCTTTGATCCGGATAAAGATACAAGGATACCGCTGCTCGGAAGCTTCATTTCTTTCCTTCTCCAGCCGACGGGATTCTTTATAGTCATCGTAATACCGCTGATCCTCTTCTTCCTCTTCGAGATAATCATATTCGTCAGAAAGGTCATGAAAGTCAATAACTCCGACAAGAAGCAGATCACGGCGGCTGACGAGGAGCTTATCAAGCAGAAGGCGATCGAAGAGTATCTTCGTTCGCAAGCGGCGGCATCTGAGAAGACAGACGAGAACGGCGACCCTGACGACTCCGCAGGAACGCCTCCAGACGAAGCGCCTGACGCCGCGGAAGCCGAAGCGCCCGAGACAGAAAAAAACGACGCTGAATAAAATAAGTACACAAAAGGCGACTTTTCGCCAGACAACAGTATAAAAAGTATATCATTTTAGGGTGTAAAGTTTTATGGATGCTTTCATGAATTGGCTTTTTGCCTTCTTCACAACGATACTCGAAGGGTTCTGGAATTTCATAAAGGGCGTGTTCAACGTCATCTTCCAGTTCTTCAATTTCCCGGTCATATTCGACCAGCTCTCGCGCTATAAGAATGACTTCAACGTTATGGGATGGGTCCTTTGCATCCTTACGTTCCTTATTACATACGCAATAGTAGCCGGAGCGGTTTTCCTTATCGTTCTCGCGATAAGAAAATACCTCAGATTCAGACATACCCTTGTCGGAAACGAGGATATGCTCGAGGAGATCGCCGACCTTCACCGCGACGTCATAAAGCTGACGCAGGAAAAGGAACGTATCCTCGCGCAGAAGTTCGATCCGTCCGGTGTTACGTATGAGGAACTTCGTCAGTTCTTCGGCGAGAAGGAAGACGAGAGCGGAAACATTGTCGCGGGTCCTGTCAGAACTGTTGCCGCAGCCGGCGGCAGCGCGGATACTCCCGTAGACGCCGGAGCAAAGAGATTCTACCGACTCTCCGCGGTCGACGAGAAGTATACTTATTACGTACCGCCGATGTATGAGAATACGATGTCTCTCGAACAGCTCTGCGACGATATAAGAAACTTCGCATGCTCGAGAAGCAAGCTCTTCTATGAGATCAAGGTCATCCGTCTGATGATCGCGGGTCTTGCTTCGACGAAGCTGATCCTCTTGCAAGGTATCTCCGGTACAGGTAAGACGTCGCTTCCTTATATGCTCGGTAAATACTTCCAGGTCGACTCCACGATCGCGTCCGTTCAGCCGAGCTGGCGTGACCGTACAGAGCTCTTCGGATTCTTCAACGAATTCACGAAGAAGTTCAACGAGACCGAAGTCCTCAAGCGTATATATGAGGCGTCGTACAATGACGATATCAATATCATCATCCTCGACGAGATGAACATCGCGCGTGTCGAGTATTACTTCGCGGAAATGCTCTCCATCCTCGAGATGCCGAACCCCGAAGAGTGGAAGATCGAGCTCGTTCCGTCCGCATGGCCGGGCGACCCGACGAGACTTCGCGACGGTAAACTCCAGATACCGCAGAACGTATGGTATATCGTTACGGCTAACAACGACGACTCCAAGTTCGCGATATCCGATAATGTCTACGACCGTGCTCTCGTTATCAACCTCGATTCGAAGGGTATTCCGTTCGACGCTCCCGAGACCGCTCCGAAGCTGATCAGCTACTCGTACGTGGAATCCCTTTACAACAAGGCGTTTGAAGAGCATCCCGTCAGCGAAGAGATTATTAATAAGATAGGTATGCTCGACCTTTACGTTATCGAGAAGTTCAGAGTTGCGTTCGGTAACCGTATCATAAAACAGCTTCGTATGTTCGTACCCGTTTACGTCGCGTGCGGCGGCACGGAGCTTGACGGTATCGACTACATCCTTGCGACAAAGGTGTTCAGAAAGTTTGAAGGACTCAACCTCTCTCTCATTCGTGACGAGATCCGCGGACTTATCATGTATATGGATAAGCTCTTCGGCAAGGGCGAGATGAAGGAATGTATCGAGTACCTGCAGCGTCTGCACAAGATGACATATTGATATTTGACGGAAGGAGGATTTGATCATGGCTGATAACGATATCACGGCGAATAACGAGAATATGTTCAAGTCCGCTTACGATGACGCGACTTACTTTATAGACAGCGTAGTCAACGAGTACAGCGCCTTCCAGACGATACTCGACCGTATGAAGAACGGCAAAGCCACGATGGAGCTTCGCAAGCGTTATTTTCTGCGCGCGATAGACGAAACGTGGGTGAATATCGTTGAGGATACGCTTCCCGCGCTCGACGTCATCATCAGAAATCCTTCGAGATTCATTGAGGACAGGGAGGAGCTCGTCAACGCGGAACAGGCGAAGAAAGTATCCGTCAGAACGCTCCAGCACCTCTCTCAGCATACGAATCTGATCCAGCGTATCGAAGGCGATACGATAATCCCCAAACAGCTGCTCAACGTTTATAAAGAAGAGACGATGCAGACTTACGAAAACAAATTCATAAATACGCTCATCAACCGCCTCTATATCTTCGTCAGCAGAAGATATGAGATCGCTCTCAACGCCGGTCAAGACGAAAAGACCGCGAGCATTGAATTCAACGACGACTTCGTTCACGACAAGGTGAAGGTCAAGATGAATTTCAAAGTCGAGATCTCCGAGTCCTCCGACGGCGTCGAGGACAAGGTCGAGCGCAACTATTCCTACACGACCGACCTCTGGCACCGTGTCGAGCGTCTTTACAATATCGTAACGATGTACGCCGATTCCGATTTCGTCCGCGAGATGGGAAAGAGTTATATAAGACCGCCCGTAATGCGTACGAACGCCATCCTCAAAAACAAGAACATGAGACAGTGCCTCGCGCTCTGGCAGTTCATCGAGAGCTACGAGTCCGCGGGTTACAGTATGCTCGTTCAGGAGAATCTCGAGGACATCGACGAAGAGTACATCAAGCAGCTCTACTCGACGCTTGCTCTCCAGTATATGATATTCAGATACAATATCCGCAACGAGTTCGAGATAGACAGAACTCTCGACAGCGAACTGACGAGCGACGAGCTGAAACCGAAGATCATAGGCGAGCTCGAGCGTCTTGCCGAGGGTGAATTCGATATTGAAGATGCGCCGAAGGAGCGCGAGAGAACGGCGAAGTCCACTATGGAGGCAAGATACGAAACTCTGACTCCCGAGGACAGGATAATGCTCGAGTCTCTCGACGTCGCGCTTGACGCGTGCGATATCATCAAGGAGCGCGGTGAGGAATATCTTTACAGCGCAAACGTCATACCCGAGCCGGGTGAGACGGATAAGACAGCAAGTGAAGACGACGCGGGAGATATTGAATGATGGGATCCTCGGAAAAAGTCAAAAAAGGTAAAAGAAGTGTGATACGCACCGTGCTCGACGTAGTCGGGTACGTGCTGATATTTGCAATAGTTCTGCTCGCGGTATTCGTTATGGTATCGAAGGCGCAGAACAATACGCTTTTCATATTCGGAAAATCCACCGCGTGGGTCATGACAAAGAGTATGGAGCCTGTCATTCCGGAGAAAAGCTATATACTTATCGAAAAAGTCGACACGAACGATATTGAAGCCGGAGATATAATCATTTTCAAATCCGACGATCCCGCCCTCGGCGGCTCTTACAATACGCACAGAGTCGTTGAGGTGCTTAAAGATCACAGTGAGTTCGTGACAAAAGGCGATAACAACGCGATCAAAGACGCGTACACGGCGAAGTCCTGGAACGTCCTCGGAAAGTACGTTCGCAATCTGCCCGTCCTCTCTGTGATCGGAAGATTTTTCTTCTCGTCCGCGGGACTTGTAACGGCGATAGTGCTTATCCTCGGTATCGTTGCGGCGATGTATCTTCCCGGTATGCTCCGTTCGGGAAAGAAGAAGTCTGATGAGCTCGAGGAAGAACGGCAGCGCGAGATCGACGAAAGAGTTCGCGAAGAAGTCGAGAGACTTAAAGCCGAAAACGACGCATCCGGTATCAAGGATCCGCCGGACGGCGGCGACACAGATGACAACACGGTTGACAAAGAACCAAACAATGACATAAATGATCAGTAAAGGATGAACTGATATGTTTGAAAAAAAGAAACTGAAGAAAGCAATCGAAAAAAGCAAAGCGCGCATTACCGAGATCGAGCAGAAGAGATCAAGGTCTCAGGCGGCGCTTGTTGACGCAATTCTGCGTCACGTCGAGCCGAACGATAACGACGTTGATTATTTCAACCAGTTTACCGCTCAGGTGGAAGAGGAAAGAGATAATCTCCACCGTCTGATGAAAGAGCTTGAAGAGCTTGAAAAATAAAGACTTGCAGGTGTTCAAATGAAAGCAAAAGAGCAGAAACGCTCGCGCAACTATTTGCTGATCCTGACGCTGTTCGTCTGTATTCTGATGATAGCCGGATGCATAGCCATGCTCATCAGATATTCCGGCACCATCGAGGAAGAAGCGGGAAATACCGCGCTTCATTACGTTGAGAGCGGTGCTAACGACCTCAGCGCGGCGCTCGACGTCTTCAAGTCGAAAGCGTACGATTTCGCCGTCACCGTTACGAGCGGTTCGTATGAGGACGAAGAGGACTTTTCGATACAGATGCACAGACTCAGCCGTGACGAGCAGTTCAGCGAAATATATTTTCTCCGCTATTTCAAAAACGGAGCGGAGTTCAACGTAGCGGACAATGAGTTCGATTTTCAAATGGAACTCACCGATATTGCGGATTTTGTACAAAGAGGTGAGCTTGCCTGCATCGGCGTAGTTCCCGATAAGCAGTTCAACCTCAGCGTTATCGCGTATTACGTTCCGCTTTCAGGCTGTCCGTACGCAGATTCGCTTCTCGTTTTCTACGAGACTGTAAGGATCGCGGATTATGCGCACGACCTCAGTAATATCGACTACAACAACTCGCAGCTTACAATTTTCTGCACGCCGCAGGGCGAGGTCGTAAAGATCATCCACGCGGATAAGACTATCGAGATACGTCAGTACGGAGATATTTACGATATTCTCCGCGAGGAGTTCAACAAGAAGCTCTCCGTTGATGATCTTCGTATATCCATCGACGTTGGAAACGACGATATTTACTTCGAAAACCTTAACGGCGACGACTGCGTAGTTGCGGTCAGCAGCGCAAGAGAGCACAATACGACGATACTTTCCACCGTCGGTTACTATAAGTGCGAGAACATTTATCCTTCGGGATACTTTATACTGCAGGCAATTCTTGCCGCTCTCGTCGTATTCTTCATACTTATCTTCTTCGTCTGCATCATAACCATCGTTCAGAAGCTGCGTCACAAGAAGATGTACAGCGCGATGAACGATACGAACGATCAGATCGGATGCGCTTCAAGGTCGAAGTTCGAGCGCGTTGCGGCGGGACTCATCGAAAAGCACAAGGCGACGTCTTTTGCGGTTGTAGTTGTCGACGTCAACCACTTTGAGTATCTCTCGTCTCAGTTCGGTCAGGAAGCAACTGTCACGATACTGAAGCATCTTCATATGCTTTACAGTAAGATCCTTCAGCTCGACGAGACACTCGGTTATGACAACAACGGCAGATTCATACTGCTTCTTCATTACCGCGATAAGAAGACTCTTGAAGAGCGTATCAGCTCTCTTGAGGCGCTTGCCGCGGCTCACAGCGCTCAGCTTACCGACAGCGCAATGCTCGTTCTGACGGGCGGTATTTACACGAACGAAAAGAATCTGACCGATAGCGTTCCGAAGATGATCGACCTTGCGGTCGAAGCGGAAAAAGCGTCAAGTTACTCTTACGACTTCGGTAAATTCCGTTATTACAACGAGACTATTCATTCCAGCACGGTGCAGAACGACTACATCGAGCTCCATATGGAAAAAGCGCTTGCAAACCACGACTTCAAGATATTCTATCAGGCAAAGTACAACATCAACGAGCGCCGTCCGGACGGATGCGAGGCGCTTGTGCGCTGGTACAACCCAGAGCTTGACGAATATATGCAGCCGGGCGTTTTCATCCCTTTGTTCGAAGCGAACCACTTTATTGAAAAGCTCGACCATTACGTATTCGAGCAGGTATGTCTTTATATCGAGGACGCCGTTATGAACGGCTTACCGCTCTATCCGGTATCTGTCAACGCATCCCGCGTTACGGCGACTTCAAAGGACTTCGTGCGATTCTATACGGAAACGAAAGCGAAACACAATATCGCCGACGGATTTATCACTATAGAATTTACCGAGAGCTTCGCATATGAAGACTACGATATGCTTCGTGACATTATCAAACAGCTTCACGACAGCGGATTCAAGTGTTCGATAGACGACTTCGGCTCCGGATTCTCGTCCTACAGTATCCTCAAGGAGCTTCCGATGGACGAGATCAAGCTCGACCGCTTCTTTATAAGAAAAGGTTATTCCGACGAACGTGACCTCAAGGTCCTCTCAAGTATCGTATCCCTTGCGCGTGAACTTCATATGAAGGTCACACAGGAGGGCGTCGAGCACCAGGATCAGGTGGAACTGCTCAAGAGTATCGGATGTCACGTGGTACAGGGTTACTACTATTCAAAGCCCTTGTCTCTTACGGACTATACTGGATTCCTTGCAAACGCAAAGATCATATAACAGAGATACGAATAATAAGCTCCCGCGGCGATCTTCGCCGCGGGAGCGCTTTTAATTTCGGGATCAATGCTTAAGATTCTTTGAATTTATCCGATATCGTGAGAAAGGCGCCTGCGATCTTCGGGTCGAAATGAGTTCCGGTTTCTTCCTTGATTATCTCGATGGATTTCTCGAACGAATACGGCTCTTTATAGCTGCGTTTTGAGACGAGCGCGTCGAATACGTCCGCGACCGCCATAATACGCGCTGAGAGCGGTATATCCTCTCCCGAGAGCCCTTCGGGATAACCCTTGCCGT
>JAFXNX010000317.1 GCA_017529175.1 Clostridia bacterium | reverse complement strand
GTCTCTCGATGTGACAGATAGTGTTCCCGCATATCCAGTATAACAGATTCCTTGAATTTTGGCGAGTACTTCTTGTGTTTTTGTTTCTTCTTCATAAAAATATGCACCTCCAAAAGCGTCTAACTTTTGGGGTGCATATCATTTTTAGGGGAAACTTTTCTCGAAAAGTTTCCCCTAAGACCTCTTCAAAAGCTTTTGAAAAGGGTTTTGAAGGCGGACAGAGTTACAGCTTACGATGATAGATATAATAAAAAATTGATAAAATCAGTTTCGGACCGGAGGCAAAAATGAAAAAAATCATATCCTTTATTCTGTGCGTTGCCGTTCTGGCGTCGGCGCTTGCGCTTTTCCCGAGCGCGGCCTCGTCAGTAAAGCGCGGAGACGTAAACCACGACAACACGGTAAACCTCAAGGACGCGACGCTCATAAAGCGTTATTACGTCGGAGGCTGGGACGTCGACATTGATCTTGCCGCCGCAGACGTCAACCGCGACAAGACCTTAAATCTGAAGGACGCGACTCTCGTCAGGCGTTACTACGTAGGAGGCTGGGGCGTTGAGATTGACGATATTGAGCCGACGGAACAGTCGTTCATTGTCGGAAGCGGCACGCTCGGCGGAGTTTTTTCTCCCTTCTTCTCACAGACGGATTACGACCGGAATGTATACGCTATGACGCAGATCAGTCTTATCACGTCCGACCGTCGGGGAGCGCCGGTTCTTAACGGGATAAGCGGAGAGACGAGAGCATACAACGGTACGGACTACACATATTACGGACCCGCCGACGTAACTGTGACGAAGAACGCGGACAAAACGGTCGATTATAACGTTAAGCTCCGCGGGGACCTCGTATTCTCAGACGGAAAACCTGTCACGATAGACGACGTTATCTTCTCGATGTACGTACTCTGCGATCCCGCGTACGACGGCTCGTCTTCATTCAGCAGGCTGCCCATAGACGGACTGGCGGACTATATGGCGGGATATGCAAATCTTTACGAAATGATATATTATGCGGGAAGAGACAACGAGTCGTACGATCTTTGGACAAAGGACGCGCAGGACGCCTTCTGGCAGGGATACGACTCCGCCGTAACGGCTCTTGCGGAAGAGATCGTAGCTTATTGCGTTGAAAACGGATACGCTGAAGACGGCGACATCAATGGCGCGGCAAGCGCATGGGGATTTTATATCGAAAACAACTCGATCGAGTCCTTCGCGGCGGCTCTCGAAGCAGCCTACGGCGCGGACGTTAAGCGCATGATCAACAGAGAGAACGCAGGTTCTTCCGTTGAAGATCTCTTCCCGACGTTCGACGACTACTCCGTATCCATCGACACGGGGAATTCCGCGTCACACATCAGGGGCGTCGTCAGGACGGGCGACTACAGTATGACGCTGAAAATGACGAGTCTTGACGCCACGGCGATCTACGATCTTGCGATCCCCATAGCTCCGATGCACTACTACGGCGACGCGTCGAAATACGACTATGTAAATAATAAGTTCGGCTTTACGAAGGGAGACCTTTACGCGATACGAGCGAAGAATTCTTCACCGGTCGGCGCGGGACCGTATAAGTTTGTTAAATACGAGAACGGAGACGTAAGCTTTGAAGCGAACGACAAATACTATCTCGGATGCCCGAAGACGAAAAACGTGATATTCCGCGAAATGAACGGATCGGATGCGGTCGCAGGTGTTGCAAACGGTACGATACATATAGCGGAACCGCCCTTCTATGTCGATAATATCAATGTGATCAAAGAGGCGAACGGCGGTACTCTGACCGGCGGCAAGATCACGACGGTCACGACGGACAACCTCGGTTACGGCTATATAGGAATGAACGCAAACGTCATGAAGATCGGAAACGCCCCCGGTTCCGAGGAATCGAAGGCGTACAGAAAGGCATTCGCGACGGTGATCTCGCTCTTCCGCGAGGAGTCGGTGGAAAACTACTACGGAGACAGGGCGAAGGTCATAGAATATCCGATATCGAACACCTCATGGGCGGCGCCTCAGCCCACGGACGAGGGATATGAGGCGGCGTTTTCAAGAGACCTTAACGGCGACCCGATCTACACCGACGGAATGACAGAGGAAGAAAAGGTCGCCGCGGCAAAGACCGCCGCTCTCGGATTCTTCGAGAGAGCGGGATTTACGGTAGAAGGCGGTAAGGTGACGGCGGCACCCGACGGCGCGTCTCTCACGGTCGAAGCGCTGATCCCCGGCGGCGGCTATGGAGATCATCCCGCGTACGGTATATTCGTCATGGCAAAGCAGGCGCTCGAAGAGATCGGCGTCGATCTGACGATCAACGATCTTACCAATTCTTCCGAGCTTTGGACAGGCCTTCGCAACCAAACTGTCGCTATCTGGGCGGCGGCATGGGGCTCGGCGGTCGACCCGGATATGTATCAGATCTACTTCTCCGGCGACGATGAACACTGGGCAGGCGGTTCAAACTACCAGTACTCGATTGACGACGCCGAGCTCAACCGCCTCATCCTCGAGGCTCGTCAGACCACCGATCAGTCCTATCGCAAGTCTCTCTACAAGAATTGCCTCGACATTATAATCGATTGGGCGGTCGAGATACCTGTTTATCAGCGGCAGAACGCTGTCATCTTCTCGACGGAAAAACTCGATCTCTCCGCTTTTGCGCTCGACTTCACGCCGTTTTACGGCTGGATAGAGGAGATCCAAAATATAACGCTTAAATAAACTCATTTCCGGAAGCTTTTGAAAGGGTGATCTGTATTATAACGCTTAAATAAACTCATTTCCAAAAGCTTTTAAAGGGGATCGAAGGGGGAACTTTTCTCGAAAAGTTCCCCCTCGTAAATTTTAAAAATATTTTTTATCAAGCGTTCGCAGGCGTATCGCCTCGGCGACGTGGCGGGCGGTGATCGAGTCCGACGAGTCAAGGTCGGCGATAGTGCGCGCGACGCGAAGGATGCGGTCGTAGCCTCTGCCCGACATCCCCATACTGTCGAACGCCGCTTTCAGGAGCGATTTCGCCGCGTCGTCTATCGCGCAGTGTTTTTTTATTTCCGACGAACCCATCGCCGCGTTGCAGGAAATGCCGTCGGGCAAGAGGCGTTCCTTCGCTCTCTCCCTCGCCGCGACAACTCTCTCGCGTATCGCGGAGGATCTTTCCGCCTCGCGCTTTACCGACAACTCGTCGAACGAGAGCGCGGGCACCTCGACCTGAATATCGATCCTGTCAAGAAGCGGTCCGCTTATCTTCGATAAATAATTCTTGATGTCCGTTGGCTTGCAGGTGCATTTTTTGGTCGTCGAACCGTAAAAACCGCACTTGCACGGATTCATCGCCGCGACGAGCATAAACGAGCTCGGGAACGTCAGCCTCCCGCCCGTTCTCGTGACAGTGACGCGTCCGTCTTCCATCGGCTGACGCAAAGATTCCGTCACGTCCTTGTGAAACTCGGGCAGCTCGTCGAGGAACAAAACTCCGTTGTGCGCGATAGAAACTTCTCCCGCTGTGGGAACGCGGCTCCCGCCGCCGACCATCGCCTGAGCGCTGAGCGTGTGATGAGGCGAGCGGAACGGTCTTACCGTCACAAGAGACCGGTCCGGGCTCAGCATCCCTATCGCGGAGTGTACCCTCGTCGTCTCGAGCGCTTCCTCGAACGTCATCGGAGGAAGGATCGACGGAAGACGTTTTGCCAGCATCGATTTTCCTGACCCGGGAGGGCCTATCATAAGTACGTTGTGTCCGCCCGCCGCCGCGATCTCGAGCGCGCGCTTCACCGCTTCCTGCCCTTTTACGTCGGCAAAGTCGGGTCCCTGCTCGAATGAGGCGTTCTCGTTGTATTCCGCGCGCGGCGACGCATCAAGCGTCTTTCTGCCGTTAAGATGAGCGATCACGTCGGCAAGAGACGTCGCGGCGAAGACCGTCACGCCGTCGACGACTGACGCTTCTGGCGCGTTCTCCGGCGCGACGAACAGTTCTTCTATCCCGCGCTCGCGGGCGCAAAGCGCCATACTCAAAACTCCCTTGACCGGACGCACCGCGCCGGAGAAGGAGAGTTCTCCGATGAACATTTTGTCGAGCAGATAAAGATCGGGCGGGACGACTTTTTTGCCCTGCAGCATCGCGACTGCTATCGCGAGGTCAAGCGCCGAGCCCTCTTTTCTCATATCGGCGGGCGCGAGATTAATTTTTATGTCGAGGTCCGACGCGGATATGCCCGTGTTGTATATCGCGGTCTCGACCCTCTGCTTCGATTCCTTTACCGCGGCGTCCGGAAGTCCTACCATTTCAAAGTTCGGAAGCGCTCTCGTGCTGTTGCACTCGACCGTCACAAGAAATCCGTCGATACCGAGAAGTCCCGCGCCGTAAGTTGTTGTCAGCATAAACTATCCTCTAATTCTGTTTTCTGACGAATTTGTACTCGTCGTAGTATCTGTAATAAGGGCAATTTCCGTTGTCGCCCTTGATAAAGCGAACAAGCTCGTCCTCGTCGAGGTCTTCCGTGCACTCGTACGAGTCTGTCTCGTCGTTGTAATCGTAGTGAACGCAGTCTTCGCAGTTCGTCGTTTTCTTACTCATAGCTCTCTCCGTTATACCGTTCTCTTATGCTATAATCAGTTTATCATATCGAAATGGAAATTTCAAGTAAATTGGTGAAAGGAAAAAATGAAGATCGGTATTGACAAAAGAGTTTTTGAGTGTTATACTCTCATCAAGCAGAACAAGTCCTTTGCAAAACGGATGCCCAGAGACGGACGCCGCGGCTGAAAGCGTCCCCTTCACGATGCAATGGGAACCCCAAGGCTCACATCATTCGCCTTGAGGACCCCTGAATGAGATACCGCCTGCCCGCCGAAAGGTAAAAAACAATATAAACGAGTTAAAATTTCGGGTGGAACCGTGCGCCGTAAGACGCACCCCGGCAGCGTATCAACGTTGTCGGATTTTTTGTTTTATAAAGATAATAAACATCAAGGAGATAGAATATGAAGATCATTTATGCAAACGGAAACGCGGACGTTTGTCCGGAAGCGGAAGAACTCCACGTTCTGCGCCATTCCGCGGCGCACATTATGGCTCAGGCGATAAAGCGCCTTTGGCCGGAAGCAATGTTCGCTTACGGTCCCGCGAACGAGACGGGCTTCTACTACGACGTCGATCTCGGCGACGTGAAGCTTTCCGACGAGGACCTTGCCAAGATCGAAGCGGAGATGAAGAAGATCGTTAAAGAGAATCTGCCGATCAAGCCGTTCGTCCTCTCGCGCGAAGAAGCGGTCGCTTATATGGAAGAGCGCGGCGAGAAATACAAGGTAGAGCATATCGCCGACCTTCCCGAGGACGCCGAGATCAGCTTCTACCGCCAGGGCGACTATGTCGATATGTGTACGGGCCCGCATATCTGCTACACGAAAGCGCTCAAGGCGTTCAAGATCATGACGCAGTCCGGCGCTTACTGGAAGAACGATAAGAACAACAAGATGCTGACCAGGATCAAGGGTACGGCTTTTCTGTCGCAGGAGGAGCTTGACGAATACCTGAAGCAGCTCGCAGAGGCTGAACAGCGCGACCACCGCAAGATCGGACGCGAAATGAGACTCTTTATGACGGACGACCTTATCGGAAAAGGACTTCCAATGTTCCTTCCGAAGGGATATACGATCTGGCGCGAGCTTGAAAACTATATCCGCGACAAGGAACTCGCCCTCGGATATCAGCACGTTCTGACGCCCTGCGTCGGTACGGTACAGCTCTATCAGACGAGCGGACACTGGGATCACTATAAGGACAATATGTTCCCCGCGATGGAAGTCGAAGACGAGCGCTTCGTTCTGCGCCCGATGAACTGCCCGCATCACATGATGATATATGCTAACCGCAACCATTCGTACCGCGAGCTTCCGATCAGGATCGGCGAGATCGCTCACGATTTCAGATTCGAGTCGAGCGGAACGCTCAAGGGCATCGAGCGCGGACGCCATTTCTGCCAGAACGACGCGCACCTGTTCGTAACGCCCGAACAGATCAAGGACGAAGTCGCGCGTGTCGTAGATCTGATATTTGAGGTTTACAAAGACTTCGGTATCACGAACTACAGATGCGTTCTGTCGCTGCGCGACCCGGACGACAAAGTCAAATATCACCAGGACGACGAGATGTGGGAGAAAGCGGAATCCGCTCTTCGCGACGTGCTCAACCAGCTCGGCATAGATTACACGGAAGAGATAGGAGAAGCGGCGTTCTACGGCCCGAAGCTCGACGTAAACGTCAAGCCCGCAGTCGGCGCGGAGATCACGCTCTCGACGTGTCAGCTCGACTTCTGCCTGCCGGCGAAGTTCGATCTCAAATACGTCGACTCGAACGACGAGAAGAAGACGCCCGTCGTTATCCACCGCGCGATCCTCGGCTCTCTCGACCGCTTTATGGCGTACATCATCGAGGAGACGAAGGGCAAGTTCCCCGTATGGCTCGCTCCGACGCAGGCGAAAGTTCTTCTCGTTTCCGAAAAGGTCGCGGAATACGGCCACAAGATCTATGACGCGCTCTGCGACGCGGGTGTGCGCGCGGAGATCGACGAGCGCAACGAGAAGATAGGCTATATGATCCGCGAGGCGCAGGTCGTCGACCGCGTTCCTTACATGGTCGTCATCGGTCAGAAGGAAGCGGAGGAGGGTACGGTCGCGATCCGCAGCCGCGACACTCAGCAGACGGAAACGATGTCTCTCGATGATTTCATCGCAAAGCTGAAGGACGAGATAGCGAACAGGAAGTAAGAAACGCGGAGCGCTGCCCCGAACCGTGAACCCCAAAAATCTGACGATTTTTGAGGACCCCGAACCCCGCCAAAGGGAAAAATCCCTTTGGAAACCCGAAAGCAAGCCCGAAAACGCAAGCGTTTTCGGGCTTGCTGCTTTATAAAGGAGCGGGGCTCCCGTTACAGTTTCATTCGGGAAGCGGACATATCGCGCCGCCCTCACACGGCGTCTTCTCCCGTGACGGGAGAGCTTTCCCGAAAGCTGCGTTATTGAAAAGCGCTCCGATTTGTGATACAATGAAGCCGAAGATGACAAACGGAGGCAGTTACAATGGAACTCGGAAAGAGAATAAAGCAGTTAAGGCTAAGATCCGGTCTGACACAGGAAGCGCTGGCGGAACGGCTCGGAGTCGTGGCTCAGTCAGTCTCGAAATGGGAAACGTCGGCGGCGATGCCGGATATTTCGACGCTTCCCATCCTTGCGGAGACGTTCGGCGTCAGCATAGACGATCTTTTCGATCTGACGGCGGAACAGAGGCTAAGCCGCATCGAGAACAGGCTCGACGCGGAAGACGACATCCCCGGCGACGTATTTTCTGAGTACGCGGAATTCCTTGAATCAAAGCTCAACGAAGAAAAATACAAAAAGAGAGCGACGGGTTTGATCGCATACCTCTTCTGGCATAAAATGAACGCATACGCCGAAAAAGTGAAAAAATACGCGCATGACGCGATACGCCTCGCTCCGGGTGAGAAGGGGTGTCAGTGGATGCTTAATATGGCGGAAGGAGACGCCGCTTGGGACTGGAACTGCTCAAATCATCTTGCGGCGATCGAATTCTATCGCGAGCTCTCGGCAAAACATCCCGACCTTCGCTCCCCATACCTGTATCTGCTCGATAACCTGATCGCCGACCGCCGCGCAGACGAGGCGGAAGAGGCGCTCGGAAAGCTTCGCGCGCTGAAAGACGCAGATCCGGTCATCTGTGAAATATACGCGGCGCATATCGCGCTTGCGCGATTTGACAAAGAGGGAGCTGATAAGATCATCGAAGACCTTCTCGCGTCTCGTTCTGACGACTTCGCCTGCCTTTTCGAGGCGGCGCAGTACTACGCGTCGACGTGTGAGTACGATAAGGCGATCGCGCTGTACGAGCGTTCCTTTGAACATGAGACGAGAAGGCCGAGATATTATGACGAACTTCAGGCGATCGCGCAGATTTACGAGATAAAGGGAGATTACGCGAATGCCGCGGCAACTTACGATCGCATCATCGCGCTGCTTCGCGACGAATGGGGGATGACCGAAGAGGTCACGCTTAAGGAAGCGGAAATGGATAAGTCCCGTCTTTCAGAGAGGATAAACTTGGCAGAACGGCAATGACAAATTGATTAATGAAGCGAGCATTACATCATTATTTACCGAAGATCAAAGAGGCGGGGAGACACAGACTAATCTGAATCTCCCCGCCGTCATTGTTTTTTCGCACTCGTCGAGCCTTTTTTGGGAAGCCCGTTTATTCAAGCCCGGCGAGCTGTCTTTCACAATTCTTGAACCGCTCGGACGTGACGACGGGGTTGCCCGTTTTGTCGCTGAAGTCGGAGACCGCGCACACGAGAGTATCCTTGAAATAATTCTTTGCCACATCGTTCACATACCAGGCGTAGTCGTTGACGCCGTCGTAATAAACTCCGCTCGGCTTAATGCTTTTGTTATCGCCGCAAGCTTTGTAAGTCTGTTCTTTACGGGCGACGCCGAGCGCGGAGTATGAGTCCGCGATCTTCCGAAGCGCCCACGGAAAGATGCCGCGTTCTTTCTGAAATTCCTTATCCTTTGACCGACAGCAGTCATATCGCCGCATCTTTTTAAATCTTGTTCTGTAAGCTTACGCCTGTATTGTAAACGGTGTGGCGCGGTTTGTAATGCAACTATACGGATAGCCGGATCCTCTTTACGGTATGAGAGAGGACGCGCCGTCCGTTTTTACTGCGCGGGACCTGCGGCGAAAAAAGTTTTTGAAAAGTATTGAAAAATATATCTTTTTATTATATAATAATTTGGTAAGGCTTTTGAAAAAATAATTTAATAAGTATACACAAACAAAAGGAGCAAGTTATGGCAACTATCACAACCGGAAACGTCCGCAACGTCTGCCTTCTCGGCCACGGCGGATGCGGAAAGACCTCCATCGCCGAGGCGATGCTGTTCGCGGCGAAGGACATCGACAGAATGGGCAAACCCACAGACGGCAACACCGTTTGCGACTACGATCCCGAGGAGACGGCAAGAGGCTACAGTATCTCCACGGCAGTAGCTTCCGTTATGTGGAAGAACAGCAAGATCAACGTTATCGACGCTCCCGGATACCTCGATTTCGCAGGCGAGGCAATGGAAGCTATCAGAGTCGCTGACGCAGCTGTCATCGTAGTTGACGGCAAGGGCGGTCTCGAAGTCGGTACGGAGCTTTCGTGGGAATACGTTGAAGCCGCAAAGCTTCCGCGCGCGTTCTTCATCAACAAGTGCGACGACCCCGAATTTAATTTCGACAAGGTCTATGAAGAGCTTCACGGCAAGTTCGGCACGAGCCTTTGCCCCGTTTTCGTTCCCGCTGAAAAGGGCGTGTTCATCAACCTCGTTCACATGGAAGCGTTCTCCTTCGGACCCAAGGGCGAGAAGCAGAAGGTCGAGATGACGGACGCATACCGCGCTATCGCGGATCAGTACAAGGACGCGTTCAACGAAGCAGTCGCGGGAACAAGCGACGAGCTTATGGAAAAATATTTCGAGGGTGAGGAGATCACCGGAGAAGAAGCGGCTACCGCTCTTCACGACGGACTCGTACACGGCGATATCGTTCCCGTATACTGCGGCTCCGCTCCCAACCTCTGGGGCATTTACAATCTTATGGACTCCATCGTCGACTCCTTCCCGCGCTTCACGGCAAAGGAAAAAGAGGCGCTCGAGGACGGTTCCGACAAGGCGATAGAAGAGAACGGCGACGTAGCTCTCTTCGTATTCAAGACCGTTGCGGATCAGTTCGGCAAGCAGACGATGTTCAAGGTCATGAACGGCGAGTTGAAGCGCGACGCGGCTCTCAAGAACGTGACGAGCGGCGCGACGGAAAAGTTCGGCCACATCTACATCATGAAGGGCAAGAAGCAGATCGAAGTCGACGCTCTTTGCTGCGGCGATATCGGCGTAGTTCAGAAGCTGACGGCTACGAAGACGAACGACACGCTCACCACGGGCGCGGAGTTCGAATATAAGAAGACGGAGTTCCCGGAACCCTATATGTGCAAAGCCATCCAGGCGGCGGCAAAGGGCGACGAGGACAAGATCACTCAGGGCGTTCAGAGACTTCTCGACGAAGACCCGACTCTCATCTACGAGAACAACCCCGAAACAAAGCAGATGCTCCTTTACGGCATGAGCGACATTCACCTCGACGTCATTCTTTCCAAGCTCAAGAACCGCTACGGCGCTAAAGTCGTTACGGCAGAGCCGAAGGTAGCATACCGTGAGACGATCACCGGTACGTCCGACGTACAGGGCAAACACAAGAAACAGTCCGGCGGTTCCGGCCAGTACGGCGACGTACGCATCCGCTTCAGCCGCGGTGAGGATGAAGGACTTACGTTCACGCAGAGCGTCGTCGGCGGATCAGTTCCGAAGAACTTCTATCCCGCAGTTGAAAAGGGACTTCTCGAGGCAATGCAGAAGGGCGTCCTTGCGGGATACCCGGTCGTCAACCTCGCGGCTGACCTTTACGACGGTTCATACCACCCCGTTGACTCGAACGAGATCTCCTTCAAGCTCGCTGCAAAGCTCGCTTACAAGGAAGGTCTTCCGAAGGCAAGACCCGTTCTTCTCGAGCCGTACGGAACTCTCAAAGTTTCCGTTCCCGAAAGCATGGTCGGCGACGTTATGGGCGACCTCAACAAGCGCCGCGGCAGAGTGCTCGGAATGAATCCGGACGAAAAGAGACGCGGCTACACGATAGTTGAAGCCGAGGCTCCGAAGGCTGAAATGATGGACTACACGATAGTCCTTAAAGCTATGACTCAGGGCAGAGGCAAGTTCACCTTCAAGTTCGACCATTACGAAGAAGTTCCCGGCAACGAAGCTCAGAAGATCATTGCAGCTCACAAGGCCGAAGAAGAAGAATAAAAATTTACGGGGACTGCTGCGACGGCAGTCCCCTGTTTTTAAAAATTGTGCGAAAAAGTTCCGGCGCCCGCGTTTCTTTAACAAAGACGGGGCAAATATGGCATCGCGCCGTATAATATTATCGAATAAAAAGAAAGGAAGATTTGTTATGGCATTCATTGACAACGTAAAAGACACGCTCGCAAAAACAGGAAAGACCGCGGTCAAGAAAACGAAAGACCTCGCGGCAATCGCTAAAGTAACCGCTGATATAGAAGAGACGAAATCTCTGCTCAAGGCGGTCTACATCGAGATCGGCAAGAGATACTGCGAGAAGCACGACAAAGCGTCCGCCGATCCCGAGTTCTGCATTGACGTCGCAACGGTCGAAAACCTCAAGGAACAGCTTGAAGCGCTGAGAAACGAGCGCCTCACGCTCAGAGGAAAAGTGAAGTGCGAGAGCTGCGGCAAAGCGGCTGACGACACTTACTCTTTCTGCCCCTTCTGCGGAGCAAAATATCCCGAAGCCGCCGAGGAAGCTAAAGAGGACGCCGAAGCATCCGACGATGATGACGTCGAGATCCTCGAAGTAGACCTTGACGAGGACAAAGACGAATAACGGAATATAGGGGTCTCCGCCCCCACCGCGAACCCCAAAAATCTGACGATTTTTGAGGACCCCGGACGCTCTGCCAAAGGGACAAGTCCCTTTGGAATCCCATACAGCAAAACCCGAAAATGCTTGCATTTTCGGGTTTTGTGTTTTTCTCGTGTCGGCTATGCCGACACATATCGCGCGCGGACACAGTCCGCGTATATCGAATACAAGCGGAGCGGGTATAAGCTTTGATAACTAATCCACTATTCTTTCAAAAACCAACGTTTGTACTTTATACTATGTGCATTCATAAAGCAAGCAATATCTGAAGGATTAATAAAACGACCCCGCAATTGAGTATAAAGCTATATTCTACAATTTAATTACAGAATAGTTCACCTTGTCATACACAGAATCAATAATATTAACATTTTTCAAATCTATATCGTTAATATTGATTGCGGGATCAAATTTGCTCATTGCAATAATGTATTCTCCATTATTATCACATTCACGAAAGTGATACATAATATCATTGTCATTCATACTATTAAAAGTATTAGTCCCGTTTTCCATAAAAAACTCTCTAACTATTTCAAATACTGCATCTTTGCTTAGTCTAATAGCCCTTATTTCGTTGTTCTTCATTATGATAATTCCTCCAAATACCGAATTGCTTTTGCAATAGCGTTATTAATTACCGGTCTTGATATAATCTTGCTTATACTTTTTGAAAGTCCTTCAATCATTCCACCGGGTTTTGTATATATCTTGGTTTTAGTTCCATCTATATGGGCATGAACATTTCCTGAACCGTTTCCATAATTCTCATAGTCTATCCTAACACCATTTTTATTATATGTTGAACCGCCTCTATATCCATCACCGCCCCCATTTGACTTTGAATATGAAGCATTCTCCCCGATCTCGCCGACAACAGCAACTGCCTCTCCGGCTGCAACAACGGCAATGGCACCACCAACTAATTCCGTGGCGACCGCTACCGCAGCAGGGATCGTCCCCACAGCTGCACCTCCGCTGAAAATCGTTCCACCTAGGGACAAACCAACCAATCCTACCGCGCCGGCAGCTGCACCTACAATGGCACCTGCTTTAGCAACTCCTTTCCCAAATTCCTTTGCGAAATCCCATATTTCTTCCCAAAACTGCCCCGAAGGGTCTCTTCTCATAATCGGATTATTCTCACAATATGCGAACATATTGAGCCCGACAAAACTTCCGCTGGAAGCAATATATCCATCCGCACTAATAAACCTTGAGTAGACTGGATCGTAATATCTCGCGTTGAGGTAGTAAAGGTATATCTCGCTGTCGAAGTAATATCCCTTGTACCTGAACGGGTTTATATTCGCTATGTGCAAAGGGTAGTTTGTTACGTCATTCCCGGCGCCGTCAGTGATCGCCCTCTTCACGCCGGGGCGCTGTCTCCGACGCCCCCGACGCTTGAATAAAGAGATAGTAATGATCCCGTCGGCATTTGTGTATGCGCCGCCGTGATCTTACTTAGGTTCCTATTTAGGTTTACAACAATTCAGTATTAATGCCAGTTATAATATTGTTTTCATCGTATTCGATTATAACAATATAACCATCTAATGTACAGTGACTAGATATTCTCGGCAAATCGTTTCTACCGGAAAACAAAAACAAATACTCTCCGTCTGGATCAATAGATTTTACTTCAGCAAGCTTATGACCTTTGCTTAGTTTATCAAAACTGTTTTTATAGCTATTCATTCTGAAAAAATTTGCACATAGTTTATTTCCGGAAGCATCGAAATCAACTACAACAACTTTATTTTCTCCGAGAAATGACATTCGATATTTTTGCTCCAAATTTCGTAAACAATGGACACTGTATCGAGTATAATAATCTTTTAACGATCCATCATAAGTAACTATTTCCGATAATTGCGAGCTGCTATAAATACTATCTGATAATTCAATAATACTTTTATCATGCGGTGAAATAATTATATTCAAATCAGTTTCTCCTTTTTCACATGAGCACATAAATATTGATAAGATAATTAATATAATTAACATCTTAATAAAAGCATTCGTATATCTCATATTCATTTCATCTCCCTTCTTTACCGATTGCGAAATAAACAATTGCGCTATCATAGTATTCTTTCCCGCCAAGAGTCCATGGTATAGTGTCTGGAGTCATACCATAATCCCATAGAATAGAGCTTCCTCCATATCCATGCTTTTCAGCCCATTGTCCGGTATTTGTTTGGCACATAAAATGATAATCGTAAATTGGCTCTGAAGTGTATGGATTGTATCGACAAGGACTTGTTCCAACTCTTAACGCAATTCTATACTCATTTTGCGTTATTAAAGAATATGGACCGTCTATTTCGCGTATGGTATAACCTTTGCATTTCATATCCAATTTTACAGATTCAGCAACATCATAGACATCATTATAGTGTGCGGGATATCTTCCACTTGATGCCCCGGGCTGTTCGTTAACACTTGAATGAATTGCATAAGCATAACAATTTGGAGTGTTCGGATTGTCGCTTCCTTTCATTTCAACATATGGCAATGCTGCACCATATAATTTAGTACCAGCATATTTTCTCATATACTCAAATGAAAGTTTTCTTTCTTCATCTGTCTCGTTATTTGGATCCGAGGAGATAATCGGTCTCGTACCATAGCTATCAACGAGCATCACCGGGTTATTATTACAATACGCAAACATATTGTAGCCGAGGAAGCCGGTTTCGGTTGATACGGTTCCATCCGCACTAATAAACCTTGCGTATATGGGATCGTAATACCTCGCGTTGAGGTAATACAGATATACCTCGCTGTCGAAGTAATATCCCTTGTACCTGAACGGGTTTATATTCGCTATGTGCAAAGGGTAGTTTGTTACGTCATTCCCGGCGCCGTCTGTTATGGTGATAGGTAATCCCCAAGCGTCGTAAGTGTATTTCGCAACATAGCTGCCGCTCGTATCAATTATC
>JAFXNX010000316.1 GCA_017529175.1 Clostridia bacterium | reverse complement strand
TTCTGTGTCTTCGGGCTTTCGCTCCGAGTTCTCTTTGTTCTTTTTCGCCTGTTTTATCTCGCGTCTTATTCTCCGTTTTTCTTCGATCTTCGCCTTTTCCTCTTCTCTGCTGCGTTTGATCGCGTTTTCCTTTTTCAGCTTGAATACAAGTACGATAACGAGCGCAAGGACGAGCGCCGCGACGACGCAAAGAATGATTATCACGACAGTTTCGTCGGCTATCGCTTCCTGGAAGGATTCGACTTCGTCTTCAGACAGAACGTACTTTCCTTCGTGCTTGTTTTTGTAGTACTCGGCGGTATCGATCTTCAGCGCTTTCGACGCGACAAAGTCTTCCGCTTTGAGGATCAGCGCGTACTCCTTGAATCTTGCGATAGACCCGAAATCGCTGAGTACGAACTGCTCGCAAGTCTCTACATCCGTTGTTTCGTATACTTCGCAGTAATTGATGAGCGCGGATTGATACTCGGCGTCGGACAGCGTCATGCCTTCGCATCTTGCGATAAACAGCATCACCATCTCTTCCCTTACGAGCGTCAGCGCGTTCGGATCGACCACTTTATCAAAATAATCGTTCATGTCCTCGCATCCGACGGACTTGACGTATTCGTCGATCGACTTGTTCTGATATTCCGCGGCGGAATACGCCCTTTCGACGAGGCGGTCTCTCGCTTCGTTCAGCTCTTTGCCGGGATACTTATAGTAAACCGTGTTGTTGTAAAGGTATTCCCACGTCAGTTCTTTTTCATAGCCCTCGAAAAGCTGATTACCGTCGTGAGTGAGCTGTTCTACTATGACGTCGTTGTACTCCTCCGTCGTTTCGTATCCGTAATACTCGTTGACGAATTCGTCGTTGTAATCGTCAAACTGCTGTTCTCTGACCTTTTCCAGAGTGAACGTCATCGTACCCTTCAGGCCGGATCTCACAACGTCGTCAAGGTATGGCTCCGGGAACGTGAACTCTATCGTCTTCGTCTCACCCGGCATCATACCGATTATCGCGTCGTCGATCTCGGGTATACCGAAATGACCGACGCCGACCATGAGCGAGCGTCTTGAATTGTTCACGCTCGAGTCGAGATACGAATAGTTCTGTCCCTCGACAACGCATGAATAATCGCAGTCGATAAGGTCGTACTTTTCTGCGGGTCTGTCCACGACCTCTTCTTGCGCAAAATACGCGAGCTTGATATATTTGGCGTTCTCAACCTCTTCGGACGTCGGCGCATACTGCAGATCGGGTATCTCGATACCGACGTATTCCGGTATCGCCAGATATTCGGTAAGGTCATAATCATACCGCTCCCCTGTTCTTTCGTATGCCCCGTATTTGGCCGCAAGTCCTCCGCATGAAGAAAGGGATGCGCACAATATGAAGGTCAAAAGCGCAAGCGCGGCGATACGCATACTGCGTGATCTCATTGTTTCACCTCAATAAATCAATTACTAAAGTCCGGTCGCCGGACTTATTTATTATATCACGGATTTTTCCGTTTGTCATCATTTTTTATTTGATCCCGACTTTTTTCTGATACGCTCATCAATTGTTTTCCTTATGATGGAAAACGATGCGATCACCGCCCCGAACATAACGACGCCGTAGCGAAGAAGAATAAACAGATAATCTCCCGCGATCTGCGTCTTTTCGAGTGACGTAACGTCGTTGTAAGAGTTCAAAAACACGACCGTATTATATACCTGATAAATGAGCTGCGCGGCGCAAAGGACCGCGCTGAAGACGAGCGCAAGACGCCACTCCGAGTTTTCCGTACTTGTCTTACCGGACCCCTTTATCCTTTTGCCGAAGAACGAGGTCGCGCAATACGCGGCGATAAACGACAAAGCGTCCGCTATGACTCTGACGTAAGCGTCAGCGCCTGAACCCGGCACAAAGGTCTTGACTCCGGTCAGAACGGAAAAAACTATATAAAAAGCTCTGTCCGCTAAAATGACCGCGGAAAACAACAGCGCCGAGACGCGGTATTCATTTGATTTGCCGTAAAGTAAAAAGAATATCAGCGCGCCGCCCGAAAACGCCGCGGCGGCAACGGACAGTACGCTTATCACGGCGGAGAGCGCGGACGTCGCAGCGTCGGACACCATAACGTCAGCCTCCCATGAGGCGCATACTATGTCGAGCGCGCGGCAAAGCGCAACCGCCGCAAGAAAAGACGCCGCGCAGATAAGACAGGTCTTTTTGCTGCAGCAGGGATGAATATTCACGCCCTCGCATTTGAAATCAAGTTCTCGTTCCATACTCAGTACTCCACAATAATTAAAACTATCTTATCACACGCGGCGGCAAATTCTATCACTATTTTGTAAACAATTGTCTTCATATTAATTCTTCGTGCGCATATTATTTAGAAGAAAAGAGGTGACAAAATATTGATTTACGACAAATACACTCTTCCCGACATTCCTACCGATTACGCGGCGCTGATGAGGAGCGTAAGAGCTATTGCAGCCATGCCCGGCGCGTCGTTTACCTATCTCGGCACGACGCTGCTCGGCAGAGCTATCCCCATGATCACCCTCGGTAACGACCTTGCGGACAAAACGTATCTTTACGTCGGAGCGCATCACGGAATGGAGCACCTGACGTCGAGCGTCCTTCTTATGTTCGCGCATGACTATCTTAATGCCGCAAATGAAAAAAGCGCTGAATACGGGACGGATATTGCAAGGCAGTCAGAGGAGCGCCGCATCGTCGTGATACCGATGCTGAACTGCGACGGAGTCGACATTGAGATAAACGGGGCGCCAAAGGATCATCCGATGCGCGAGCGACTGATAAAGATGAACGGCGGCGACGATTTCACCCGATGGCAGGCGAACGCGAGAGGCGTCGATCTCAATCACAACTACGACGCGGGGTTTTACGAGTACAAAGCCGTCGAGCGCTCGCTCGGGATAGAAGGCGGCGCGCCGACGCGTTATTCGGGCGAATACCCGGAAAGCGAGCCGGAAGTCGGAGCGCTCTGCAATTACATAAGGTTCAACGAAGGTATCGAAGGGTGCCTCACGCTCCACACGCAGGGAGAGGAGATATACTGCGGCGACGCGCCGGCGCGGGTGAAGTCGATCGGCAATGAAGTCTCACGCCTTACGGGATACCGCCTTTGCGATCCGTCCGGCGCCGCCGCCTACGGCGGTATGACCGACTGGCTGTGCGCGTCGCTCAAATTACCGTCGTTTACTCTCGAGTGCGGTCTCGGAGAAAACCCTCTGCCCTCATCCGACGTCGTCCCGGTATATGAGAAACTGCGCCGTCTTCTCTTCGTATTTCCGTCTCTGTTCGACTGACGTTTACCAGAAAATTACCGGATGGTCTTTACAAGTCGAAAAATTGCTAATATAATAAATTAGATATCGACACATCCGGAGAACAGAATGAAAAAGTTTTTTATGAGGAAATACGCGTGGGCGATCACGTTCGGGATAGCGTTATCACTGCTTATGACATACGCTCTTCTCGATACCTTCGTATTTCCGAGAGAAATAGACCCCATCATGTCAAACCCCGCGTTTGACGACGGTGGGTCAGTCGAAGCCGGCGCGGTCGATCACGGCATTGTGCAGACCGACGACTGTTACAACGACGGCTCGATAGAAGTAAACATCAATACAGAGCGGTATTTTGACACCGACGTTTATATCGCGGATATAGTCATCGCCGATCCTTCGTATCTGAAGACCGGACTTGCAGAAGACAAGTGCGGCGTTCACTACACCGAGACTGTTTCCTCAATGTCCGAACGTCTCGGGGCGATCGTCTCGATAAACGGCGATTATTACGGATTCCGCGCCGAAGGATTCGTCATGAGAAACGGCGTTCTCTACAGAACCTCATCATCGGGGTACGAAGCGCTCGTCATCAACCTCGACGGCAGTTTCAGCTTTGCCGATGAAAACGTCTGCGACGCGACGACGCTCGTTAGCGGCGCAAGGGACATACTCTCGTTCGGCCCGACGCTCGTGAAAAACGGAGAGCCGACCGTTGACGAAAACACGGTGATAGTCAGAGAATATCTGGAACAGGTGAGCAATCCGAGAACGGCGATAGGTTTCGTCGGCACGGGGCATTACGTTTTCGTCGTATCCGACGGCAGAACGGAAGAGTCCGCGGGACTGTCCGTCTATCAGCTCGCGCTTAAAATGAAGCAGCTCGGATGCACCGACGCGTACAACCTCGACGGCGGCGGCTCCGCTGAAATGTGGTTCTGCGGAAGAGTCGTCAACAAACCGACGTGGGACGGCAGTAAGATCGAAGAAAGAGAGGTGAGCGACATTGTATATATCGGAAGATAGGATGCACTATGTCAGAGCGTCCGCCGTGTCGTCGGTGATCACGATGGCACTTATCGTTTTCGGAATCATATACGACGAATACGGGCGCGGGGTTCACTCGAGATTCATGACTTACGCTTTCATCTGCGTCTTTGCTCTTTGCGTTCTGCCGTATTCCGTTCTTGCGTCACTGAAATCAGGCGTCACAAGATCGCGCCTTGCTTTCAACGTATACAACTCCGGAGTCTCTCTTCTCAGTCTGGCGTTCGTCCTGAGAGGCGTCGTCAGGATAGCGGGAACAAAGAGCCGCTTTGAAGTCCCGATGCTCGCCGCCGGAGCGGCGATGTGCGCGGCGGGCGCGCTTATCTTTCTCGTGCGTACGGTAAAAAATATAAGGAGCAAATCTCCTGCCGCAGAGTGACAAAAGCCGTCTGAAAACAAACGAAATAACAAGCTGTGGAAGCGCGTCATACGCGCGTGAGATCCGCGGCTTTTTTCTTTGTTTTGATGCAAATTTTACAATATTTTTACATTTAAATTTTTTGTAAAGTTTCTATATAATTTCTGTAAATTGTAACAGAAAAAGGTATTGCAAACACTTTATTTCAAAGAAAGTATTGACATTTGCGCGCTTTTAGTTTATGATAATAAACTGCGTTACATTGCTTTTATAATTAAATATTATTTCAATTTTACGCCCGTTTTATATTGCTTCGCGCGTGTGAGAGACGCGGGGCGATACGGTAAAACCGGCGCAATTTTGAATGGAATGGAGTGTAGAAAGAATGGTAAAACCCGTAATTCTCGGCAAAAACAAAAGAATGAGTTTTTCCAAGATCAACGAGCCGATCGACATGCCGAATCTTCTCGAGATCCAGAAGGATTCGTACAACTGGTTCGTTACGAAAGGACTTGCGGAAGTTCTGGAAGACGTCTCCCCTATCGTTGACTATTCCGGAAAGCTCGCGATCGACTTCATCGGTTACTCGATCGATGAGACCCCCAAATACCCCGTAGAGGAGTGCAAGGACCGCGACGTCAACTACGCGGCGCCGCTTCGCGTCGAAATTCGCCTCACCAACAGGGAGACGGGAGAGGTCAAGCAGTCCGAAATCTTTATGGGCGACTTCCCGATAATGACACAGAACGGAACGTTCGTCATCAACGGAGCGGAGCGAGTTATCGTATCGCAGATCGTCCGTTCCCCCGGCATCTATTATGACTCCACCATCGACAAAACGGCAAAGCATATCTATACCGCGACCGTAATACCCTACCGTGGCGCATGGCTCGAATACGAGACAGACGCGTCCGACGTATTCCACGTCCGTATAGATAAGAACCACAAGCTGCCCGTTACAATGCTCATACGCGCTCTCGGCGTCGACACTCAGGACAAGATCGAAGAGATGTTCGGACGCGAGCCGATGCTTCTTGCGACTCTCGAGAGAGACAAGTGCGAAGTACAGGCGATCGAGAACAACACGTCGGCAAGAGACGAGGCGCTCAAAGAGATATACAAGAAGCTCCGTCCGGGCGAGCCCGCGATCGTTGAAAGCGCAGAGATACTCATCAACAATCTCTTCTTCGACGCAAAGCGTTACGACCTCGCTCCCGTCGGCAGATTCAAATACGATAAGAAACTTTCGCTCTCATCGAGGATCCGCGGTTTCGCACTCTCACGCCCCGCGGTCAACCCCGTCACGGGAGAAGTTCTCGACATCGAATGCGGCAAATCCCTCACAAAGGAAGACTGCCGTCTTATCGAGAAGAATCTCGTAAACGAAGTATACGTAACAGATCAGAACGGCGTTGAAGTCAAAGTCTTCGCAAACAACGCGGTATTCGCGGAAGACGTTCTCGGATACGATCTTTCCGGGATCGACGCCAGCGAAAAGGTACAGCTCCCCGTACTTCTTTCCATCATGGAAGAAGCGGGAGACGACAAAGAGGAAGTCCTTCGTCTTTGCAAGCTGCGTATGGCTGAGCTTTGTCCGAAGCACATCATCCGCGAGGACATACTCGCTTCCATCAACTACCTGCTCTGCCTGCCTCACGAGATCGGCTGCACCGACGACATCGACCATCTCGGAAACCGCAGACTCCGCTGCGTAGGCGAACTTCTGCAGAACCAGGTTCGTATCGGTTTC
>JAFXNX010000315.1 GCA_017529175.1 Clostridia bacterium | reverse complement strand
TACTGACTGGACACTGACGCTTGATGAGGTGAAAACGTTTATTGCGCGCGGATATAAGATACTTTACGAGTATATCGACGAGATATCCCCCGCGCTCGCAGGTACAAAAGAACTGCCGAAGAATATATCAGATAAATACGATTTTGCAATGTCGCACCCTGACGACGTGCTGATAACCGCGACTGCCGGTATCCTTCGCGACGACGTAATATCGAAACGCGGCGACAGGAACTTCGTTTTCTCAACGAACGGCGTTGATTCGGAGTTTTTCAGAACTTTTGACGATTCTGTCGAATTTGAAGACGAGTTCAAGCGCGTCATTTCCCTCGGTAAGCCGTCAGTCGGATATTACGGAGCTATGGCAAGATGGCTCGACTATGATTTGATCAAAAAGATCGACGCGACTGACAATTACTCGATCGTCCTTATCGGTGTAAGGTACGACGATTCGCTCGACGCATCAGGAATCCTCGAACTTAAAAACGTTCATTTTCTCGGCGCGAAAGAATACAGTATTCTGAAATACTACGCGAAGATGATCGACGTTCTTACAATACCGTTCGTTATCAACGATATTACGAAGGCGACTTCCCCGCTCAAGCTGTTCGAGTATATGGCTCTCGGAAAACCGATCGTCACGAGCGCCATGAACGAGTGCATGAAGTATAAGTCGCCGTATATAGCGCACGATCACGAAGAGTTTATATCGCTTCTTGACACGGCGCTCTCGCGAGCCGGTGACGAAGAGTATTTGTCTCTTCTCGCATCGGAAGCCGATGACAACAGTTGGAGCAAAAAATGCGACGAAATGCTCTCTATGATAAGAAAATATGAAAACGGATAAAACTAAGGCCCGGCGCATTGCGCCGGGCACACTTTTTAGTATTCTTCATGAGGTATTCCGTAATGTATATAATTCGTTTTTCCGTCTTTGATATATACTCTCGGGACTCTTTTTGATATGCCGCAAAGGATTTCATAAGAGATCGTTCCCGCGCACTTTGCAACTTCATCCGCGCTGATATACTCGTCACCGTCCGCGCCGAAAACCGTCACGACAGATCCTATTTCAACGTTTTCTATACCCGTCACGTCGCACATGAACTGGTCCATACAAACCGCGCCTGTGATCTTTGCGCGCTTGCCGTTGATCAGAACGTATCCGTCGCGGAAAAGATTTCTCGGCACGCCGTCTGCGTATCCCGCGCAAACGGTCGCGACGACGGCGGGTCTGTCGGAAACATAGCGACAGCCGTAGCTTACTCCTTCTCCGGAAGGCACAGTATGTATATGTATGACTTCGGAACGAAGCGACATGGCATGGCGAAGGCGCGTCGTGATATCTGTCGACATGGCGTCGGACGGCGCAAGACCGTAAATACATATACCTTCGCGCACCATATCGAACGATGCGGGAAGCGTAAGTATGCCCGCGCTGTTATATAGATGTCTTGTCGGAGCGATACCGTGTTCGCGTAAAGCATCCGTAAACTCCGTGAAACGCTTTAGCTGAAGCTCGGTGTAAGAACGGTCGTCGAGGTTATCGGCATCGGCAAAATGGCTGAAAATGCCGTCGATACGTATATGCTCAAAGTTTGAAATCTGCTTAACGGCCTCAAGCCCTTCCCGATCCGTTTTGAAGCCGATCCTGTTCATACCCGTATCAAGAGCGATATGTACGGATATCATCTGTCCGTAGCAGACTGCCTGAGCTTCAAGAGCTTCCGCTTCGCGAATGTTGAATATCGTCGGGACGAGATCGTATTTAAAGAGGATCGGATAATGATACGGCGCGGTATGACCGAGGATCAGTATCCTTGTATTCAATATCCCCGCTCTGCGCAGTTCAAGGGCTTCGTCCGCTCTTGCAACGCCGAACGCGTCGACCTTGTCCGCAAGGAGCTTCGCGATCTGACACGCGCCGTGTCCGTAAGCGTCGGCTTTGACCACGGCAAGCTTCATGATACCGCCGGGAAGGCATGACGACAAAATGTCAAAGTTATCGCTTACGGCGTCAAGGTCTATTTCAGCCCAGGTTCTCAAATTATAATTTTTCAGCATGACCGTTTCCTTGTTATATATATCGGTACAATTATACACTATTTAGATATTAAAATGTGAAGAAAAATTATATATTAATTAAATTGTATAAAAGAGATAAATTTTTAAGGTGAATTTGTGCGAAGTGCACATTGAAGTGAGGTGCTCAATTTAGTATAATCTATATGTAATAAAATTAAGAAAGGTTTATGTTATGGCTAAAATTAAAATAGGCGTTTTCGGCGGAGCGCGCGGACACACGATGATAAACGTTCTTTACAATCACGATGACGCGGAGCTTGTCGCCGTTTGCGATAAGTATCAGCCTCTTCTCGACAGAGTAAAGAAAGAAGCTGAGGAAAAGGGACTCAACGTTGCTCTTTATACCGATTTTGAAGAGTTTATTAAGCATGATATGGACGCGGTGGTACTCGCAAACTATGCGAACGAGCACGCGACGTACGCTATAAGATGTATGAAGGCGGGTTTCCACGTAATGACCGAAGTTCTTCCCTGCGAGACGATGGCACAGGCGGTGGAACTCATTGAAGCCGTTGAAGAAACCGGCAAAATATACACTTACGCTGAAAACTACTGCTATATGAGGCACGCGTTTGAAATGCAGATGCGTTACGAAAAGGGCGAGATCGGCGAAGTTCAGTATATTGAGGGCGAGTATATCCACGACTGTACAGCTATCTGGCCGCAGATCACTTACGGCGATCCCGATCACTGGAGAAACCGTATGTACGCAACGTTCTACTGCACGCACTCGATAGGTCCGATGCTGACTATCACAGGACGCCGTCCCGTTCAGGTCGTCGGATTTGAAGTGCCTATTCCCGCCGAATACAAAACTACGGCGATCGCAAGAGGCGCGGGTATCGAAATGATAACTCTCGACAACGGCGCTATCGCAAGAAGCGTCCACGGCGACCTCAAGCGCGAGCCCGCAAGTTACACGTACATGGTCTACGGGCAGAAAGGCATGATGGAAGCAGCCAGATTC
>JAFXNX010000314.1 GCA_017529175.1 Clostridia bacterium | reverse complement strand
GATCGTCTCGTACTCCAACGAGGTCAAAATGAAACTGCTCGGAGTATCCTTTGAAACCCTGAAAAAGCACGGCGCGGTCTCGGAGGAGACGGCGCGGGAGATGGCAAAAGGGGTGAGGGCGGCTCTTGCAACCGACGTCGGGATATCGACAACGGGGATCGCCGGTCCCGGCGGCGGAACGCCCGAAAAACCGGTAGGCACGGTCTGCTTCGGCGTCTCGTCGAAGCTCGGCGAAAAGTCGTTCACAAAGCATTTCGGAAGCGCTCTCTCAAGGGACGAGATTCGCCGTTTTGCAGCAAACTTCGCGCTGTCGCTCGCGATAGCCGAAGCGGAGGAGAGTGCAAAATGAGCATAGAGCGCAAAAGGTTTACGAAATGCGACGACGGATTCGTCTGCGCGCACTGCGGAAAAGAGGTAAAGCCCCTCGGCTACACCTCAAGGAACCACTGCCCGTTCTGTCTGTGGTCGGTACACCTTGACGTGAATCCGGGAGACCGCGCGTCGGAGTGCGCGGGTCTTCTTGAGCCGGTCGGCGCCGAGCCGAACACGAAAAAAGGCGGCTACACGATAATACATAAATGCGTAAAGTGCGGCGAGATAAGACGGAACAAAGCCGCGCACGAAGCGAAGGTACAGCCGGACGATCTGTCTCTTATCATAGAGCTGACAGGAAAACACGATTATTGATATTATGCATTGTCTGAGAGGTCAAAATGTACGTAAAAGACCCGTTTTCAACAGTTGCGGCGATCTCGACGCCGAGAGGAAAGGGCGGTATCGCCGTCATCAGGATAAGCGGAGAGGATACCGTAAGAATACTTGAAAAATGCTTTGTGCCGAAGGGCGCCGCGCTCTCGTCGCGTCCGTTCAGAACGGCGGTATACGGAGACATCGTTTCCGACGGCGCCGTTCTCGACACGGGCATTTGCGTTCTTTACGAAAAGGGCAGGTCGTTCACCGGAGAGACGATGGCGGAGCTTTCCTGCCACGGCGGAGTTTACGTCACGAACGCCGTGCTTGAAGCGGTTTTTGCCGCGGGAGCGGAGCCTGCGGGAAGAGGAGAATTCACAAAGCGCGCGTTTATAAACGGCAAAATGTCGCTCTCCGAGGCGGAGGCCGTCGGAAAGCTGATCGACGCCGACACGGCGAGCCGCGCGTCTCTTGCATCCGGCGCCGTCAGAGGTAATCTGTCTGACGCGCTCGGACGGACCGCCGGCGCTCTTCTTGACGTTATGACGGCGCTATACGCCGCGATAGACTATCCGGAAGAGGATGTCGGAACGGAGGGCGAGGACGGCATTTATAAAGTCGTCAGCGATTCGCTCGAGGCGCTTGAGAAGATAAGAAAAACTTACAAAACGGGACGCGCCGTCGCAGACGGGATAAAGACCGTTATCTGCGGCAGTCCGAACGTCGGAAAAAGCTCTCTTTACAACCTTCTGCTCGGCGAGGAGAGGGCTATCGTGACCGACGTCGCGGGAACTACCAGGGACGTGCTCGAGGACACCGTCGACGTCGGAGGCGTGACTCTTCGCCTTCTCGACACCGCGGGGATCAGAGATACCGACGACAAAGTCGAGCGTATCGGCGTCGGAAGGTCGCGCGAGAAGATCGCGCAGGCGGAGCTTGTCATCTGTGTTGTCGATTCGTCAAGACCTCTGTCGGGCGAGGACGTCGAGCTGATAGAATACGTAAACGGCTCGGGATGTGAAGTGATCTACGTTGAAAATAAATCCGACTGCCGAAAGGACGGCGCGTCGTTTGAAAAGGACGACTTGTTTATCCGCTCGGCGGGAAGCGTCGTTTCGATGTCGGCGCTGACGGGAGAAGGAAAGGCCCAGCTTGAAGCGCTTATATCAAAGCTTTATAACGAGGACGCAATAGACGTCTCGCGGGACGCGGTGATATGGAACGCCGCGCAGAAAGCCGCGCTCGAGCGAGCGTGCGAAGGGCTTGAGGCGGCAAAGAGCGCTCTCGAGGAGCAAAGTCCTCTCGACGCGGTCGGAGTCGTATGCGAGGAAGCGATAGCGAACATATTGATGATCGACGGAAGGGACGTTTCCGAGGAGATCATCGACGGCATTTTTTCAAAATTCTGCGTCGGCAAATGATTTGGAGAAAGATATGGAAAAACCGTACGTAATATCGGTCGAAAACGGAGTAATGAGGATAGGCGGGACAAGTGACTTTTCCGTATTTTCGACTTTCGACTGCGGGCAGTGTTTCAGATTCGACGCAGTAGAGGGATCGGAGTATAAGACGGAATACGCGGGCGTCGCAAGAGGCAGAAAGGTCGGCTTCGCGCAAAACGGGCCTGGCGAGATCTACGTTATCGGCGCAAAAGAGGAAGATTTTCCCCTTTGGAGCGACTATCTCGCGCTCGACGTCGACTACGACGCGATGAACCGCGAGATGATTGAGAGCGTGCCGGAGGGAGAGGACCGCGAGACCATGCGCCGCGCCGTCGCCGCGTCAGCCGGTATCAGGATACTGCGTCAGGACAGGTGGGAGGCGCTTTGCTCGTTCATAGTTTCCCAGAACAACAATATACCGAGGATAAAAAAGATAATATCGGCGCTTTGCGAAAAATACGGCGCAGATATCGGCGGGGCTTACGATTTTCCGACGGCAAAAGCTCTCGCCGCGGCGGGAGAAGAGGAGATCTTCGCGCTTCGCACGGGATTTCGCGCGAAATACATATCGTCAGCCGCGAAAACCGTCGCCGAGGACGACGAGTTTCTCGAGAGGGTCGCTTGCGCACCCTCTTACGGCGACGCCGAGTCTTTACTCGTTTCTCTCAAAGGAGTCGGTCCGAAGGTCGCCGCGTGCACCCTGCTTTTCGGTTTTGAAAGGTACGACGCTTTTCCGGTCGACGTGTGGATAAAGAAAGTGCTCTCGAGCCGCTTTTCCGAGAGTTTTGACTATCACGTTCTCGGCTCCTCCGCGGGCGTCGCGCAGCAGTATTTGTTCTATTTTGAACGCTATCTCGGCGGGAACGTCGAAAAATAAGGAAAAAGGTGCGACTTTTTTAATATTTTATATATTTACAAATCATAAAAAACAATGTATACTTATTTAATGTGGGGTCAAATCCATAGTTAATTTTATAGTAATATAATTATATAATTCAGGAGGAACATTTCATGGCAAGAATCAAGAAATCCATGGACGGCAACACCGCCGCTGCGACAGCCTCGTATGCGTTTACCGAAGTTGCCGCGATCTATCCCATCACCCCTTCGTCCGTAATGGCGGAGCTGTCCGACGCGTGTTCTGCTACGGGGGTTAAGAACTTTTTCGACGATAAGGTAAAGGTCGTTGAGATGCAGTCCGAGGCCGGCGCCGCAGGCGCGGTTCACGGCTCTCTCGCCGCAGGCGCTCTCACCACGACGTTCACGGCGTCCCAGGGACTTCTTCTGATGATCCCCAATATGTACAAGATCGCCGGCGAACTTCTTCCGTGCGTTATCCACTGCTCGGCGCGCTGCGTTGCGTCTCACGCTCTGAACATTTTCGGAGATCATTCCGACGTATACGCCTGCCGTCAGACAGGTTTCGCGATGATGGCGGAGAGCAACCCGCAGGAAGTTATGGACCTCGCCGCAGTCGCTCATCTTTCCGCTATCAAGGGCAGAGTTCCTTTC
>JAFXNX010000313.1 GCA_017529175.1 Clostridia bacterium | reverse complement strand
GTACGGACGATCTCAAACTGATCGCTGTCGGGAGCGACGTTCATTACAGGCAAATTCAAATATCCCTTTGAATTGTCATCTTTGGGCGGTAGGGCTTCTTCTTCGCCCGTCACACCGTTCGCCTCCGCGAAGAAACGCATATCACCGTCCTCGAAGAGCATCACCCACGTCGCCGTGGAAAGATCAAGGCTCTCCGAGTTCAGTTCAAGTTCCCACACGTAATCAACAGTGTTTTCGCCTTCGTTTCTTATGTAATACGTGTATGCGAAGTATTCTCTGTTGTGCTCTCCGTCCGTCTCGTCAACATCTTCCGGTATCGATCTTATCGATATACACGGAACGTTTACGGCGGGATTTGCGAAAAGCTCTACAGACGGGTTTTCGAAGCCGACCGTCTCACTCAGAACGAAGCCTTCGCGGAACAAATCGTCGGATAAGTTGATCGTGAAGTGACCTCGCAGCTGTGTGACTATCGAGAATAAGAACAGTACTGCCAAAAACGCAAGAAGCGCGCCGAGTAATGCGCCGAGCCAGTGCGCGCGAAGCCAGAGGAGGAATCCTCGACGTTTGTCGAAATAGAGCCCCAAACTTCCCGCGACCAGTTCGAATTCTCTTTTGCTTTTGATGCCGCGCTCGCGCATTTCGCGTCTGAGCTTGCGGCGGCCGCTCTTTATCTCTTTTACCTGTTCCCTTGTCAGTACGACTCCGGCGCGTCTGCGCTTGAATATGCGCCGTTGCCTTGACTCTTTAAGCGACGGATCCGGCTTGAATTCTTGATCCGCGGATCTCTTTGCGCCTGCGTTCTTTTTCCCGCCCTTTTTATCGGGCAGATTCTTTTCCGCTTCGTCAATGGCGTCTTTCAGTACGTCCTCGGGAATATGATCGTAAGGTGAGGGCATCGCATCAGCTCCTTTCTTTGCAAATCTACATACCGCACGCGCGGTTTACTGCATTTTTACAAGAGCGTCGCGGATGATGCCTTCTTCATCGGTCATGTGTCCGGTAAGCGGGCCGCTTATCATAACGACGCCGCACGCCTTCAGCCAGGAAAGCGTATCGGGGTCGGCGGCATCCTTGCCCACCGGGCAGAAGCCCGACTTGCGCAGTTCTTTCAGGGCGTTTGCCGTTTCCTGTTTCAGATACAGTTCCGGCGCCACGCGTATATACTCAAACCCGAGTTCGGCAAGATGCGACTCGGGGATCGATCCCGGATGATAATCGTCAAGTATTAGGCAAATGCCGTTCTTAAGATATCTTGCGATAAGCTCTTCAAACGTCTTTGACGGTTCGATGAGGAGCCGCTCGGGGATCGTGAGCATCAGTTTCTCGCGGGGTATCGGCTGATCTTCAAAAAGCTTCTGGAATCTCTGCAGGTGACTTCCCTGTTTATAGAACGAGGGGATCATCTGAAGAATTATTCCTCGTGACTCTATTTTGCAGTTTTCAAGACGCAAAACAGCGTCAGCTGCTTCATACAGGAAATAGAAAGATACGTCTGTGACGAGCCCGGTACGCTTGAGCATTTCCTCAACGTCGCCGACGCCCTCGGTCTCCCCGGGCTGTCCGGCGATACCGCCGAACCAGGGAACGGCCTCGTAAGCGACGACGTCATCGGATTCGCATCCTGCCATAGGTCTGTAGCTGAGTCCCATCGAACGCCCCTCTTTCTTCAAAACGAGCGGGATGGTCTCGGGCAGAGTCATGGTATAATATATGAATTTCTCATATACGGCGCGGCAGTTTGCCTCGCAGTTCTTAAGGATCTCGATAAGCTCGGGATCCCATGCGGTACCTGACTGAGATATCAGCGTTTCGACGGCGAAATCGAACGGATGCTCGAGCTTCGTTTCGGCTGAAAGCCTGTCCAGCTCTTTTGCAAGTCCGACGATCTGCGCTATCGGGCTGATCTCTCTTCCGGTCTTTCCTGCGGGATATCCTGTGCCGTTATAGCGCTCCATGTGCTCTTCACAGCTCTCACGCATCATGAGCCACGGGATATTCTTCGTAGGAGTTTCAACGTTTGCGCCCGTACGCTTTTCCTTAGCTCTTACCCCGCGTTCCTGAAGGGTGGCGACAAGAAGCCGTCCTCCCGTGGTGTACTTGCGGTAAACAGCTATTTCCTCTTCGGAAAAGTCCTTCTGCCATACCTGATATTCAGGCGGCACGAGAGCTTTTCCGAGCTGATGGTAAAGTCCGCACTTATATGCGACGTCGGCATATTTGCCATGCATACGCGCAGCCCCTTCCGGAGTATTCTTTCCGAAAGAAGTCGCCAGTGCTCCCGTGAACAAGATCTGCGTGTACTCGGCTACTCTGACAGACTGCTGACGGTTTATCGGAGCAAGTCCGCGAAACGCTTCGTCCCACGTATTGTATTCTCGTCTTTTCCAGTCCTGTTCGCTCACGATGATGGTCTCCTTTAACTCTGTGATGCATGAGTCCGTTTTCCGCGCCGCGCGCAGCGCGGAAAACGTTTCTTTCATTATTATATATTACTCATCGTCTCCGATGTCGTAATCTACCAGCGGTGTGTCGTCTTTCTCGTTCTTCTTGCGTTTGAGGAAGAACCAGAGGATCAGTCCGCCGAGGATGAGGTTGATCGCAAGGCTGATGAAGAAGAGGATCGGCCACAATTTGTGGATCTCGATGTTGCAGTATTCGCCTTCGGGAAGTACTTCAACTTCTTTTATGATCTCTTTTGTGTTCTCCTGTCCGCAGTTCGGGCAGTCCTTCTTGATCTCTTCGATTATCGCCTCGATATCGGCAACTGCCGAATCAACAGCCTTCTGATCGCGGCTCGTCAACGCCTTCTCACATGCCTGGAGAGCGTCGAAGAGTTTGAACCACAGCGGTCCGTGCGCGCAGTCCTCAAGACCCTTTGCGGTCTCGATTGCCTTCTTGAGCTTGCTGTAGTCGATCTTTACGAGAGCGGCGATCGCTTTTT
>JAFXNX010000312.1 GCA_017529175.1 Clostridia bacterium | reverse complement strand
GCAGCCGCTGCCATGAGGACAGATTTGACGATAACGGCATGATACATACAATGATACGCTACGAATCCGAACCGGAGTTCGTGAACGTCGTCTTCAAGGACGATCACGAGGAAAGACTTCACCGCGATGAGCTCGAAGAACGGTTCGGATACCGCGGAGACGTGCGCGACGGACAGGACTTCGGCTCCGAATGGGGTCTCGGCGTCCACGAGGTCACGTATACGCTGTGCGGCGCGACGTGTACTTATACCGTTGAAATAGTTGAGAGCCCCATCGCATCGATATCAGCGGAGCCGAAAACGATAGTTAAAGGAAGCAACTGCTGGACGGATCACGAGTGGATAGACGGGACGGAGTATGAGTTTATGCGCTACGACACCGTTCCCGAAGTCATCACGGTCACTTATAAAGACGGACACAGCGAAAAAGTCTTTCGTCACGAGATCTACGATAAGTTCGGAGACTGGGGACGCGAGTGCGACGGCCAGGGCTTCGGCAGAGAATGGGACGTCGGCGTTCACGAGGTCGAATTCACTCTGTGCGGCGTAAGCTGTACGTTTACGGTCGAGATAGTCGCGAGCCGCGTCGCAAAGCTCGAGGTGAGCGACGTTACGCTGTTTGAAGGCATCGGCGGCTTCACGGAGCATGACGGAGAGACAGGTATCGATTATTACAGATACCATTACGACCCCGATTTCACTCTGACGCTTGACGACGGCACTGTATACAATAACGCGTACGGGCTCGTTATCGACGGAGTCGATTACAACGTCGAGTGCCGCGACGGTCAGTCCCCCGAAAACGTATGGGGACTCGGCGATCATCCGGCGACGGTGACAGTCGGCGGCGTGAGCTGCGATATCACGGTACACATAGTCGAAAACCCGGTCGACCGCGTCGAGTTCGACGAGTATGAGCTTATGGAGAGGGTGAACGGATACTACGTTCAGCCTTCCGAAGGTGAGAAATTCTTCAATTATGAATACTTCCCGGAGTATACGGTGTATCTCAAGAGCGGCGAGGAGATCAGGTCTGACCGCGGATGGGTGAGCATCGCAGGCTCTGATTTCTGCGTCAGTTGCGAGGACGATCAGAGCCCGGAAAACCCGTGGGGGCTCGGCGAACACTATGCGACGATGGAAGTCTGCGGCTTTAGAGCGCAGGTGAAGATCGCTGTCGTTCCTTCTGCGATCGGCTCTGTCGAGATATCGGGAAGCGAGCGCCTTACGATAAAGGTAGATCTGACAAGCGGCGACTCGCAGTCATATAATGTGGAAGCGTTCGATTTCAGAGGATTCGCAGATGCGCAGATCTACGGCGTCGCGCAAACGGATAACGGCGACATTCCCGTGACGTTCTGCTTTAAGGTGAGCGAAAACGGCGTCTTTATGTACGACCGGAATTTCAAAGTGAAGATCGGCGACGTTGAAAGCAATACTCTCGATACAATGCTCTGGCTCAGAGGGGTGAGCGTATCGGAAAATATCCCGTACATCATCGCGGTGCTGAGAGAAAAGCAGGGATTTGACGGCTTTAATCTGACAAGCGGAGAGATCGATCCCGATACGGCGGCGACTATAGCCGTAACGAGCGTATTGCCGCAGGCGGCGGGATCTTGCGTCTACGATGAGGCTGGAGACGTATACACAGTCACGGTCACCGCGGATGCGATATGCGAAGCGGTCGGATACGTATTCGGTATTGACGATTTCGATTATAAGAGTATGAAAGGATACTCACCGGAGGATCCGGACAACGTTAAAGTCATATTCTATCCCGATGAGAGCGTTTACGGTGAAGTTGACGGCAATATCACCGACGACGGGTACGTTTTGGTTTTGCGCCCGGACGGCGGGCAAGATTATGCTCAGGCGGTCGCAAGCTTTACAAAAGATCTCACTCTTATAAAGATCGTGTTTGAAGGAACGACGAACCCTCCCGTCCCGCTTCCCGGAGACGTCGACGGAGACAGTTTTCTGACCGTCAAAGACATTCTGCTTATCAGAAAAGCGATCGCGGGTATATTTGAGTTTTCAAAATATGCCGGACGCGCCGCGGACGTCAACAGAGACGGATACATCGATATGAAGGATGTTCTTGCGATCATGAGAAACATAAGTGAGTGAGTACCGAGAATCAGGAGTTAGGAGTTAGGAATTAAGAGTTGAGGGCTTCGGCGGCGAAGCCCTCTTGATTTTATTCAATTGTATAAAAACAGCGGGGACGCTATTTTGTTTTGCGTTTGTATAAATTCCGGAAACGCTGCGGCAACGGCGCTTTCCCGGTCTGCGTCGCCTTCTTTTTTCTCAGAAATATCACGACGCTCGAGAGGATCAGAAGTATTCCGAAGAAGATCCGCATAACGTTCGGCGGAAGACAGCGCGCGGCAAGAGAGCCGGGATATGAGCCGGCGATACCGGAGAGCGCGAGTATCAGGACGAGCTTGCGGTCGGGGATGCTTCGCTTCATATTGACCGCAAGAGCGGATGTCGCGGCAAAGAGGAAAAAAACGAGATTCAGCCCTCTTGCGCTTTGAGCGCTCACGCCGTCGATCAACGTAAGATATACGGCGTAAAGACCTCCTCCTCCCACTCCCATACCGGTGAGTACCGAGAGCGCAAACGAAACGAGCCATTCCATAGATCGATATCTCCTTTGCCGCGGCGTCACGCGCCGGCGATCATATTTATTCCGGCGACGAGCGTAACGGCGGCGAAAACCGTCCTAAGAGACGCTCCTTTTATTTTTCTTGCGATCAGCGCGCCTATCGCACCTCCCGCAAAAGCGGGAAGCGCGCATATTGCCGCGTGTGCGTCCGGGGAAGCGGCGCCGGAGCATAGCAACGCAAAGGCGCCGACGGGTATCATTGCGGCAAGGGATGAGGCGAGCGTTTCGTTTTCGTTCATCTCAGCGCCGCTCATCTTCGCGGCGTATGACACGGCAAAAACCATAACGATACCTCCGCACGCGCCGGCAAGACCGTTCACAAATCCCGCAAGAATCCCGAGCGCGATGATCTGCGGCGGGTATTTTTTATTTGCTGCGTCATACCGTTTTATCGGGTTTGACGTATTGTTCCTTGCTTTCATATCACAAGTATTTGCGTATTTTTTAAAAGATATTTAAAATCTCACTTGTAATTTATTATCAATTATGGTATATTATAATTTAAGACTGACGCTCCCGGACTATCAGCGCGGCGAAAGGATGTAAAATGGCGAATAAAAATAACACGAACAACGGAAAAAAATATAAAGTCACCTCAAAGAGCAAGGTAAAGGGTAAGGGCTCGAAGAATGCGAAGAGCGCCGTTCAAAAGAGTTCTCTTTTCATTCAGTTCCTGCCCTTCATCCTGTTTATCATATCGATCCTGATGATCATATCCTTTTTCGCAAAGGATTTCGGCTCCGTCGGAAACTTTATCAGAGACAAAGTTTTCTTCGGGATGTTTTCACTCGCGTACTACGCTCTGCCGTTCCTTCTTGCGGCGATAGGGATCATTTTGCTTTTGAACGACGACGCTCCGAAGCGCAAGTATATCTTGATATCGTCAGTAACGTTTCTGATCGTCGATACGCTCTGCCACCTCATTTTCGCGTCCGATGCGATGATGAAGCAGCTCAATCCGTTCGAGCATTTCAAAGAGGGCGTCGCGCACCGCGGAGGCGGCTTTGTCGGAGGCTTCACCGGAGGGCTCCTTTCCGCCTGCTTCAGCAGGGTAGGCGCGTTCATAATCGTTGCCGCGGCATCGGTCGTTCTCGTGATGATAGCGATGAAAAAAACTCCGAAGGACGCCGCGAACGCGTTTACGGACTCAATGAAGCGCCGTACGGAACAGCGTGACGTTCGCAGAGCTGAAAGAGAACAGATGCTCAAAGAAAGACGCGAACGCGAAGAGGAAAAGAGACTCGCGGAAGAAGAGCGGGCGGCATTCGCGCGCCAGAACGACGTTCAGACGTCAGACGACGCGCCTGATGAAGAGGAAGGCGGCGACGTCTGGGATATAGATACGTCTGTTTTCGAGGGAGAAAGAAAGACGGAGTTCGACCCCACCATTACCGACGAGGACTTTCCGCTTATCAAAGGTGAGATCGACGATGAAGACGCCGACGAATACAACGACGTCTCTGATGTCATTGAACTCGATCCCGTGGATAAGAGCGAAGATAAGGACGACGGGCTGACTCTCGAATCGCTCGACGGACTCGACGACGAAGAAGTGCTCGCGCGTCTGTCAAAGACTTTTCTCGGAGGCGACGGCGACAACAAACTTAAAGTTGAGGAAAAGGATATCGGAGAAGGCGCCGTGGAAGAGGCGCCACATCCCTACGCTTTTCCCGATATAAACCTTCTTGTCGAGGATACCTCGAAAAAGAACGAGGACTACAAGCGCGAGCTTCAGATAAAAGAAACCAAACTCATACAGACGCTTGAAAAATTCAACGTCCATACAGAATCCGCGGGACTTCCTTCAAAGGGACCGACTGTCACAAGGTACGAACTTCGTCCCGCTCCGGGAACGAGAGTGCGCGCCATCGTCAACCTTGTCGACGACATAGCGCTGAGTCTTGCGACGAGCGGTATCCGTATCGAGGCGCCGATACCCGGTAAATCAGCAGTCGGCATAGAAGTTCCCAACGACGAGCCGATGATAGTGCGTCTTCGCACTCTTATCGACAGCGACAAGTTCCGCGACGCGGAAAGCCGTCTTACTGTCGCGCTCGGCGAGGACGTCGCGGGAGCGCCGATATTCTTCGACATATCGAAAATGCCTCACCTGCTAATCGCCGGAGCCACCGGTATGGGTAAATCGGTGTGCATCAACTGTCTTATCATGAGTCTGCTTTACAAAGCGACTCCGGAGGAAGTACAGCTTATCCTCGTCGACCCCAAAAAAGTCGAATTCAACATATATGAAGGACTGCCTCATCTTATCGTCCCGGTGGTCTCCGATCCGAAGAAAGCGGCGGGTGCTCTGTCGTGGGCGGTAAATGAAATGGAGCGCCGCTTCGGCATAATCGAGGAGGCGAAGGTCAGAAATATCACGGGGTACAACGATCTTGTCAAGGACGATCCCGAGAAGAAGATGCTTCCTCACGTCGTTATCATAATCGACGAGCTTGCAGATCTTATGATGACCGCTCCCGACAGCGTTGAGAATTCTATCGCGCGACTCGCGCAGAAAGCGAGAGCGGCGGGTATGCACCTCATCATAGGCACACAGCGTCCTTCCGTCGACGTCATCACCGGTACGATCAAGAACAATATACCGTCCCGTATCGCGTGCAAGGTGTCGTCTCAGATCGACTCGCGAACGGTTATTGATACCGCGGGCGCCGAGAAGCTGATCGGCAAGGGCGATATGCTGTTCAATCCGGTCGGCGCGATAAAGACGGTCAGAGTTCAGGGCGCGTTTGTCACCGATACTGAGATCGACCGCGTTGTGGAATTCCTCAAAGAAAACAACACCGGCGACGAAGGATACAACGACGACGTTATGAACGAGATCGAAACGGAAGCTGTAAGATGTACCGCGAAGAAGCGCGATCTTGTCGGCATTACCGAGGATATATCCAACGTCGAAGCGGACGACCCGATGTTCTGGCGCGCGGTCGAGCTTGCGGTTGAGAGCGGAAAGATATCGACCTCTCTCATACAGCGCAAATGTTCTCTCGGATTCGGACGCGCCGCGAAGCTCATCGACCGTATGGAAGAGCGCGGATTCGTCAGCGCTCCGGACGGACAGAAGCCGCGTCAGGTGCTGATAACGAAGGAACGCCTGCAGGAGATCAAGATGGGCGCGCCTCTTTCCGATAACGCGCCTGCGAAGCAGGACGACGACTCTGACGATTTCGTTTTCTGACGACTGAAAGGGATACGCGATGGGAAGACTTATTGCCATTGAAGGCCTTGACGGGGCGGGGAAGAACACGCAGAGCGAAAAGCTTTGCAGATACCTCGACGTCAAGGGTAAAAAAGTAAAAAAGATAGATTTTCCGGACTACGCGAGCCGCGGATCGACGCTCGTAAAGATGTATCTTGACGGAGAACTCGGAGACGATCCGAACGACACGAACTCCTATGCCGCCAGCGCGTTTTTCGCCTGCGACAGATATATTTCATACGTGACCGGCTGGAAGAGTTTTCTTGAAGCCCCGGATTCCGTAATAATTGCGAACAGATATACGACGGCGAATGCGTACCATCAGCTCGCCAAAATGCCGCGCGAAGAGTGGGACTCTTTCCTCGAATGGCTGTGGGATTTTGAATTCACAAAGCTCGGGCTGCCCCATCCGGACGACGTGGTGCTTCTTTGGGTACCGCCGGAAATATCGCTTTTGAACATAGAAAAGAGAAGTTTGAAAAACGACGTGAAGAAGGATATACACGAGAAGGACGCGGAGTATCTTTCGCGATGCGCCGAAGCCGCAAAGTATGCCGCGGAAAAGATGGGTTGGCATACGATAAACTGCGCGAAGGACGGCGCCCAGCTCGGCATAGACGAGATCTTCACTATGATGTTCGACGCTTTGGATCTGTAACCATCTGTCATTGACCGTATCGAAAGGAGAGTTTTGCTATGGTATATTTGTTTCTTGCCGAAGGATTTGAAGAGATAGAGGCACTGACCCCGGTCGACGTTTTACGCCGCGCGGGAGTTGACGTAAAAACCGTCGGCGTTACGGGAGAGCGCGTGCGCGGCTCTCACGGAATCGAAGTCGCAAGCGATATCTCGCTCGACGACGCGATTGCGGGACTTTCCGCAAACGGAGCCGAAATAGAGATGGTAATACTTCCGGGAGGTATGCCGGGAGCTAAAAACCTTGACGAGTCCGAAGGAGTCGACAGATTCATTAAAGAAGCGTTGAAGCAGGATGCGTATATCGCGGCGATCTGCGCGGCTCCGATGATACTCGGAAAGCGCGGACTTCTTTCGGGGCGCGACGCCACTTGTTATCCCGGATTCGAAAAATATCTTGACGGAGCGAAGTATTACGAGGCGTCAGTCGTCGCCGACGGGAATTTCATTACCGCGGACGGCATGGGAAGCGCGCTCGATTTCGCGCTCCAGCTCACAGCTCTTTTGAAGAGCGATGATGAGAGCGAGAAGATCGCGGATTCGATAAGGGCGTAAAAATGTTCGCTATAAAAAAAGAAAAAGACGAGATGCGCGCGCTTTACCGCGAAAAGAGGGCTATGCTCGACAAAGAGGAAAAAGCGCGAAGGGACGGCGCCGTGTGCCGTGCCGCCGTATCTCTTGCAAGTTACAGGTATGCAAAATACGTTCTGATGTACGCTCCGACCGACGACGAGATCGATGTCATGCCGATCGCCGCCGACGCCCTCGCGAGAGGGAAAAAAGTCGCGTTTCCGAGGTGTCATCCGGACGAGCGCACAATGGATTATCATATTATTACATCCCTTGACGATCTGTCGAGCGGCGCTTTCGGACTGCGCGAGCCGGACGAGTCGCTGCCGGTATTCGACGATGCCGGCGGCGCGTCGTCAGTGTGCTTCGTGCCCGGTCTCGTTTACGATAACAAAGGGTACCGTCTCGGCTACGGAAAAGGTTATTACGACAGATATCTTTCGTCCTTCAAGGGAAACATAGTCGGGATAGTATACAACGATTTCGTAGTTCCCGAAGTCCCGAGGGGCAGATTCGATATCAGCATTAAAATTCTGCTTACCGATAAAGGTTTGGTATTTACAGGTGAAAATTAAAAGTATTCACGGCGCGCCGCTGCTTCTGACGGTCATAACGATATTGCTGATCGTCGCCGGACAGTCGAACGTTTCATTCCTCTCGCAGGATGACAACGCGTATCTTATCGCGGCGCTGCTCGGAGTTCTGATATTCGCGATACCGTCTGCGATATACGCGAGGGCAAGGGGCAGAGGATTTATTTCCCATATGCGTCTCAAACTCTTCAAGGCGATCGATATCCCGATGATGATATTTGCGCTCGGATTTATGATATTCGGAGCGGCGATGTATGCGTTCTACGTCTACAGATTCGCGCCGGAGCTTTTCGACCGCACGTCCTCCGCCGCGTTCTCGTCGTCTGACAGATCGGCGGTAAACGGCATATACGCCGTCTTATCAGTTGCGATCCTTCCCGCGATAACGGAGGAGTTCCTTTACAGAGGGATCGTCGTCACGGAATATGAGAGAAGCGGCGTCGTTTTATCGGCGATACTCAGTTCGTTCTCGTTCGCTCTCATACATTTTGACATAGTAAAGCTTCCCGTGTATTTCTTCAACGGGATAATACTGACGGTCGTCCTTTACGCTACGCGTTCCCTGATCGCTGCGATGGTGATACACGCCGCGAACAACATTGTCGTTATGTTCTTTGAGGTGTACGTATACCGCGCCGCGGTAAGGCAGGGCGGGGGAGTTTTGCTCTTCACGTTTATTTGCACCGCAGTGACGCTCGTTTTCGCGTTTCTGTTCTTCAACTCAGTGTCGAAAGCGTACGAGGATCTGTCGCAGCTCAACGCAAAGCCGCAGCACCCCGTATCACGAAGTGATAAAAGAGCTTCGACGGTAACTTCGGCGCTGACGTCTCCGTTCTTTATTGCGCTGATCATCGTCAGCGCTGTCGGGATATTACTCAATTTGTAAGCTTCTTTCAGAAAGGTCATAGATATGTCCGAAAACAATAATAATTACAACATCGGAAATGCAGACGAGAGCATCGAATCGCTCCTTTCCGGCAAACGCCGCGGCGTACCTCAGGGTGGCGCCGGCGTTCCGCCGCGGCGTGATACGTCAGCCGCAAGACAATACGGCGCAGGTACCGCAGGTCCTTACGGTAGCGCGCCGCGTCGTCCTTCTGGCGAAAGGATACAGGCGCCGCAGAGCGGCGCGGGGATGAGGATAAG
>JAFXNX010000028.1 GCA_017529175.1 Clostridia bacterium | reverse complement strand
GTGTCCTCTGTCACAAGTAAATACCCGAGATAGTGACAATCTTCAAGCTCCGTATTGACTTCTTCGAGATACTCTCGTTTAAGCGTTTGCTCGAAATCCTCACCGTCATCGGGCTTCCCGCCGGTCAGCTTGTAAACACCGTCTTCTATCCGCAGAAGTATTCTATTATCACTCGAAAAAACTATACCGTAGACCTGCTTTACGGTCAATCCGTTCGGAACAGCTTCTTTGATCCAATTATAATTTGGCATTTCAATATTTCCTCATATAAACCCGCATTTTTATTGCATCCGCTATGGACACATATATCAATCTGCGCTTTTATTTTGATTTCTCGCAGGCAAGGTATTCAAGCAGTTCCAGCGGATGTGAAAGCGCGGGAAATTCATCGTTCCTTCCGGTCGGAGGAAAAGCATTTTCGGTAAAATACCACGCAGCCTGATAAGTCTTCATGCCGAGCTCTCGGGAGCGTTCAAGCTCATTCGCGCCGCCGTCGCCGACGTAGACGCATTCCTCGGGCGTGACTCCGAGCGCCTTCATACATCGTTCGAATATTACGGGATCCGGCTTTTTTACTCCTTGCTCCCAAGAAAACATCGCCGCATCGAAAAACCGATAAATGACGCTTTCCTTTATCACGTTCACCTCTTCGGAAAAACAGTTTGAGATCAGTCCTATCTTGAATCCTGCTTCCTTAAGACCCTTCAGCATAGGTATTATTTCTTCGTGCAAATGATTGAAACACTCTTTTTTAGTCGCGATCCTTTTAGCAACTGTCCGTTCGAGCAATTCTTCCGAATAACAACCGTTTCCTTTAAATACTATAGTCAGCGCTTCTTCAAGCGTCATTTTTCCCAAAGTTCGGTCATCACCGGTCGCATCCCAATATTTTCTGAAATCCTGAATACCGATCCCTGCGTCTTCTGCGATCTGTGGACCGAAATACAGAGGCGATGCAAAATGAGTGATCAGCGTTTCAAACATATCGAATATTACAGCTTTCAGCATAGATTCTCTATCCTCTTCGCAACTTCACTTGAAGCCGAGGCGATGAAATCATACGCCTCTTCATAGCTGTAATATAGAGTTTCACCGCAATTCAATTCTCCGTGAAAGAGCTTATTGATGACCCAATTTTTACTGCCATCCGCTTCTTCCGGGAATATCATATCTTTTATTCCAAGACCCCACGCCGCAGATAATTCTTTTTCAACATCGTAAACGAAAGGATACTTCTTCATTACCCAGTTGTCTATCAGATTCATATCGCTCATAAAGCGATTATAGAACTCCATATCATTTTGATCAACTCCGACCTGTTCAAGCCGTTCGACAAATATCTCACGCGAATGAATGTTGAAAAGTTCGTCTGTGATCAAATGAACAATATAACCGAGATATAGATCAGAATCTTCATCGCCTTTATGATAATATGTATTGACGTATTGATCGAGCCGCTCTCTGAATATAGCGAGCTTATCCGGAAAGACAAAATCTCCGTTGTGAAGCCCTTCAGACAGATGCGTATGCTTTTTCATCGATCTCTCATAGTTCGTCCTCGCGTGGATCGCGTCCGGTGCGATACTTCCGGAGAAATAATACGGGAGGTTTTTGATCCTCCCTTCACCGAGAATCACAGCGACATTATCCGCTATCGCCAAGTGTTGTGCTGTTCCTGCCATACTGTTCTCCTTTCAAATAAAAAGCGTAAAATCTTCCCCTTTGCGCTTCTTATACTCAAGATCCGAAACGAAATAAGACGCCTCATTATCAAGTATTTTCCTTATAACGATCTTCGTCATTTCTGTACAGTCGGGCATTTGAAGCGCGTCATCCATTTTGAAAAATCCAGCCTCGCTGTTTTCGTTGTGATCGCTTTCCGGATCGCCGCCTTCGTATTCCATAGCAAACAGCATATACCACGTTTTACGGTGACACCTAATACCAATTATACTCTCGACGCTTGCTCTGACCTTTGTCTCTTCAAATACTTCTCGGGCAGCCGCTTCTTCCGGCAGTTCACCTTCATTGAGATACCCGCCGGGTATCAGAAGTTTCCCCGCCGCGCCGCCGTACGTGTGTCTGACAAGAAGCACCTCATCGCCGCGCACAACGACACATCCGACGGAAAAGTTATAATTGTCGCTCATATCATACCTCCGTATTCTTTAAAAGGTCAGCCAGTTCTGAAAAGCTGTTGACAGTTATTCCTTCATACTCAACGCCGTCTCTGTTGAACAGGATCGTTTTGATCCCGATTACTGAGGCTGCTTCAAGATTTTTCACGCCGTTGTCGATAAACAGACAGTTTTCCGCTTTGCATCCGAGACGCGAGACGGCGTAGGCGAATATCTCGGGATCGGGCTTTTTTATTCCGATGTCTCCGCTGACAATCTTATCGTATAAATATTTGTCGATATCGTGATAATCTGTCAAATACTCGCTCCACTCGGCGACGTCGTTTGAAAGCAGTACGAGTTTGCACTTGCCCCTTAACTTTTCTGCAAAGTCCCGAAATTCCTCATCAAGAGTCAGATAGTTTTCAAGATAATCTTTCATCGTCGCTTCGGGATCGGTATATCCGAGCGCAGCCAAAAATTCATGCGACGACATTTTTCCTGCCTGCGCTATTGAAAACAACTTGTCCTCACGGAATGCCTTTTTGATCCTGTCGTACTCCGTCTGTTCAAAGTGTTCGTAAGTATACGGGATAAAATAGCCCTTGCTTTCTTTTATTATCACTCCGTACATATCGATAAGAATGTATTCTATGTTCTTCATTTTTCAAAAATATTTCTTAATATACCCATTCAACGCCGCGACGTCTCTTGCGTGCAGGTATTCCTGTTGGTATGTAGTAGGCTTGAATTCATTGATAAGTCTTGCGGTTTCGTCAAGTGTATGCCACACCGCATGTGTTCCGTTTGTTATTTCGTTTGATGTCAAATGAGGGATTTCAAAGGAAGAGACTTCAACAACATAATAGTAAGATATCTGTGTATAATCCGCTCTCGCACGGTTTTCTTTAATGATCCCGAGTTCGGTTATCTTACCGACAGTACAGCCGGTCTCCTCATTCACTTCGCGCTTCATTGCCGTTACGGGATCTTCGCCTTCGTCGATACCACCCCCGGGGAACGAATGCAAGTTGAATTTTACAGCGTACATAAGAGCATACATGTCTCCGTTTTTCAAAATCGCTCTCGCGGTTTTTCTTGGCTCGGCATACGACATTCCTTCTTCGCCGAATAGAACTTTGTCGTTTAGTTCAGCTATTGTTTTCATTTTCAGCTCCTACATATCAATCGAAGCAGAGATAATATCAAGTATCTCTTTTGCCCGCTTAAGTATCGGCAGCTCGCGGTTTGCGACGAGCCTGCCGAGTCTTGTACACGCGAGACGTTCATATTCACTTACCGCTTCGTCGTAAGTCAGCTTCAAAGTTGACAGATGAAAACGCTCAATTTCCTGCTCCGTGAGGTTTTTGCTGCCGAAACTCAAGGCGCGGCACAGATAATAGTTGTTTATGTTGTGACGGTGGATACGGTTGTAATAATCGCTGACGACGCCGATCTTGCAAATGATTTCGACTTCAGTGCCGAGTTCTTCTTTCAATTCGCGTTTCACGGCAACTTCTATGTCTTCTCCGTCCTCGACTCCTCCGCCTGCTGTTTCCATCAGAGTTCCCTTGATAAAGCCGTCATCTCGCTCTTCTCTGACAAAATAGAAAAATCCGTCGTCGTCAACGACTATCGCGCGGGCGATCTGCCTGTCGTGATCGGTGTAAGTAAACTCCCACTCCTCGTCTTGAAGCTCTACGTATAATTCGTTTTGTTTTTCCATAATATCTAACCTTTGATATACTCGACCGACCGCCGGAGTGCGTCGGAAGTCTTTGTCTCAAGAACTACCGTACAGCCGCGCTCTTTGGCGATTGACAGATATTTTTCAATATCAAGTTCTCCCTCTCCGAGCGTTAGATGGTCGCGCCGTATGCCGTCTCGATTTATCGCGTCGTGAACGTGCATATGAACAAGGCGGTCGCGGTGCTCGAGGATGAATTTTCCGTCCTCGCCGCCGGTGCAGTGATCGTGACCGATGTCGAACGTCAGCGCAAAAACGCTTGACTTCAAAAGTTCCTCTATCGCGTCTTTGTGAAATTCGCGGTATCCGCTGCAATTTTCAATGCAAACCTTTATATTGCTGTCCCCGATCT
>JAFXNX010000311.1 GCA_017529175.1 Clostridia bacterium | reverse complement strand
TTATAGCAAAAAGGCGATTTTCATATTTTAAAGCATCATTTTACGTTTATCCGTATTATTTTGTGCTTATCATCAGACTTTATGCTGCCTTATTTCCTTACAGGGTCGCCTTTTTGCGATCTGGACTTTTTTTACATCCCCTTTTTCTTTATTTGATCTCCGTAATATCGTAAGGCGTCGTCTGGTAGACTATATAGTTGAGCCAGTTGGAATAGAGGAGGTTCGCATGGCTTCTCCATGTGACGCGCGGCTCAAGCGTATCGTCGTCATTCGGGAAATAGTTGACCGGCAGTTCGATCTCGAGTCCCTGAGACTTATCTCTCAGATACTCGTTTTTGAGCGTGTCGGCGTCGTATTCGGAATGTCCCGTGATAAACACCTGCTTGCCCTGATCGGTCATTACGGCGTAGATGCCCGCGACGTCGGACGATGCGAGGATCTTAAGCGCTCCCGCCGCCTCCACGTCTTCGGTACGTATTCCCGTATGTCTTGAATGAGGCGCGAGAAAAACGTCGTCAAATCCGCGGAAAAGGATCGCTCCCTTGTGGACTACCTTATGCTCAAAAATACCGAACATCTTCTTTTTAAGAGGATATTTTTTTATTCCGTAATGGTAGTAAAGTCCCGCCTGCGCTCCCCAGCATATATGGAACGTGCTCGTGACGTGGGTCTTCGTCCATTCCATGATCTCGCAAAGCTCGTCCCAGTACTCGACGTCTTCAAACTTAAGATGCTCTACCGGCGCGCCGGTGATTATCATTCCGTCGAAGTTCTGATGCTTTATATCGTCGAACGTCTTATAGAACGACAGAAGATGATCCTTCGAGGTGTTTTTGGACTCGTGCGTTTTGGTGTGAACGAGTTCAAGCTCTATCTGAAGAGGTGTGTTTCCGAGAAGACGCGCGAGCTGTGTTTCCGTCTGTATCTTATTCGGCATAAGATTGAGAAGCGCGATGCGAAGAGGTCTTATATCCTGGGTCATCGCGCGGGTCTCGGTCATAACGAAAATGTTTTCGCTCTGAAGCACGCTCGTGGCGGGCAGAAGATTCGGTATTTTAATAGGCATATCTTGCCTCCGGTTATCAGATTTGTTCGAGCGCCTGTTCGAGGTCCGCGATTATATCGTCAACGTTTTCGATACCGACGGAGAAACGGACAAGCTCTGGGGTTATGCCGCAGGCGACGAGCTGTTCGTCCGTGAGCTGTCGGTGAGTCGTCGACGCAGGATGAAGGACAGACGTCCTTGCGTCCGCGACGTGAACGACTATCTGCGCCATTTTAAGAGAATCCATAAATTTGACCGCCGCTTCCCTGCCGCCTTTCACTCCGAAGGAGATGACGCCGCAGGTGCCGTTCGGCGTATACTTTTTGAAGAGCGGGTAATCGGGCGAGGACTCGAGCGCGGGATAATTGACCCACGCGACGTGCGGATTCTTTTCAAGATACTTTGCGACCGCAAGAGCGTTTGAAAAATGACGTTCCATCCTCACGGCGAGGGACTCAAGTCCGAGGTTGAGAATGAAGACCGCGATAGGTTGAGGAGTCGTTCCGAGGTCGCGCATCAGCTGACATCTCGCCTTTGTGACGTATGCCGCCTTGCCGAACTCCTTTGTATATATTACTCCGTGATAGGATTCGTCCGGCTCGGTAAGTTCGGGATACTTTCCGCCCGCTTCCCAGTCGAATTTACCCGAATCGACGATGACTCCGCCGACGACGGACGCGTGTCCGTCCATATATTTCGTCGTAGAGTGGATAACGATATCAGCGCCGAATTGAAACGGACGGCAGAATATCGGAGTCGCAAACGTATTGTCTACTATGAGAGGCACTCCGTGACGGTGAGCGATCGCCGCAAAACGCTCGATATCAAAAACGGTCAGCGCGGGATTTGCAACAGTCTCTCCGAATACGAGACGCGTATTCTCGTCGAATTGCTTATCGATCTCCTCGTCGCTCATATCCTGCGTTACGAACCTTACTTCGATCCCGAGACGCTTGAGAGTGACGGCAAAGAGATTCACCGTACCGCCGTATATCGTCGAGAGGCATACGAAGTTCTGACCCGACGCCGTAATGTTCAGTATGGCGATCGTACTTGCGGCCTGACCGGACGACGTGATCATCGCGCCGACTCCTCCTTCGAGAGCGGCGATCTTCTGTTCGACGTACTCGACCGTGGGATTCGATATTCTCGTGTACATATGTCCCGCTACCTTGAGGTCGAAAAGATCTCCGAGGTGCTCGGAAGACTCGAATTTATATGTCGTACTCTGGTATATGGGAAGTATACGGGGTGCGGAATTCTCCGGCTTATATCCTTCTTGAATACATTTGGTTTCTATTTTCCAGTCGCTCATAAAGTGCCTCCGTTTTAAATACTACTCAATCATTATAATAGATAAAAATAAATAAATCAATATCTATTTGAAACAAAATGCGCTTGACTTTTATTTGCGCGGGTTGTAAAATTGAATCAGTAAATCAAAGGAGACTGATAATATGAAAACGATCCTCTTTCAAGGCGATTCGATAACCGCGTCACAGCGTATCTATGAAGACCCGGACAACCTCGGAAGCGGGTATGCGATGATCGTCTCGTCGCATCTCGGATATGAGCATCCCGGAGAGTATAAATTCATAAACCGCGGTATCAGCGGAAACAAGAGCCTCGACGTAGCAGGGAGAATAACAAGGGATATCACCGATCTTGCGCCGGACTACATGAGCCTTCTTATCGGCGTGAACGACGTATGGCACGGGATAGATTATCCGTCCTGGGGAAAGGCGACGTGCGAGGACCTCGAGCGTTCTCTATCGCAGATAATCGAGGAGACGATGGCGGAGTGTCCCGGAGTCAAAATAATGCTGCTCGAGCCGTACGTTCTCGAAGCTGACGCGACGATGTCGACGGACGCGATGCCGAATAAATGGGAGCAGTTCAAAAGCGGAGTCGACGAAAGACGCGACGTGACGAAAAAGATCGCGGACAAATACGGTCTGCCTCTCATTCCGCTTCAGCGTCTGTTTGACGAAGCCGCCGCGAAGTACGGCGTCAAGCCGTTCACGGAAGACGGCGTCCACCCGGCTCCGGCGGGACACGAACTCATCGCCCGCGCATGGCTTGAAGAGTTTGAAAAGATAAAATAAATATCAATAACAAAAGACGCTTCGGGTACCGCCCGAAGCATCTTTTGTTGTTATTAACTATTCAGTCAAATAAGTAAAGTATGAGAAAACGGCGGTCACGACTCCGGAAAAGATCAGGATAACGATGATCTCCGGAAAGACGGCGCGAAGGAGCGGGAACGCTACAGCCGCCGCAAACGATACCGCGGCTGATATCCTGACGCCGAGCATACCGTGCGAGAGCTTTTTCGCCGCCTCCTTCCCTTTCTTCGAGGAAAGATAAGCGTCCGTTCTTTTGCGCTTCACGTATTCCGTCATAAGCATGAAAGACACGAAGTGGAGAGACGCGAGAATTATAAGAACGACCGTAACCGTAAAATACGCTTTTCCCGCTTCTGCGTCCAGTACCGACTGTACCTCGCTGTTATATTCTTTGAAATACGCGCCGAGGACATTCGTGCTGATGACCGAAAACACCGAAAGAAGGACGTTTACCGAAACTGTCACGACTCTTTCGAATACGGTCCTTGCGCAAATGAGGGAAAGAGACGCGAGTACAAGCGCCGCCATGATCTTCGGCAGATAATCTATGCCGTCTATATAAACGTAGACCGAAAAGACGGCTCCGAGGACGAATATCACGCGGTATATCTTCCAGAGCTTCACGTCCCATGCTTCGGGATCGCGGCTCTTCTCATCAAGCGCCGCGCCGACAGTACCGGAGACTGTCGTTTTGTCCTTCGAATACTTTGCGAAGGCGCGGCACGAAATAACGGTACATATCACGAATCCGATGAAAAGGAGCGACGTGATGACGATATAAAGCATCCATTTTGATTCGGACGGAACGTATCCCACGTCCGATACTCTCGACGAAAACTTCGACGTACCGAGCTCTGTCATCTCCGGCAAGAACGAGAGGACCGTCCTTATCACGAAGTATACGGAAAGCGTCTTG
>JAFXNX010000310.1 GCA_017529175.1 Clostridia bacterium | reverse complement strand
TCCCCTCTCGACGTTCCCGCGATCCTCGGAGAAAATCCGAACAGCGGCGAAGAAGAGGAGAGACCGTCTGATGACAACGCTCCGTTCTCCGCTCTCGCATTCAAAATAATGACGGACCCGTTCGTCGGAAAACTCTGCTTCTTCAGAGTTTATTCGGGAAGCATAAAGAAAGGCGACTTCTGCATCAACTCGACCAAGGGCAAGCCCGAAAGGTTCGGAAGAATACTGCAGATGCACGCCAATGAACGTAAAGATATCGACGTCGTTTATTCCGGAGATATCGCGGCGGTCGTAGGTGTGAAGAACACGACGACGGGCGACACCTTCTGCGACGAAAAGGCGCCGATAATCTTGGAGTCAATGGAATTTCCCGAGCCGGTCATCCGCGTTGCCATCGAGCCCAAGACCAAAGCAGGTCAGGAAAAGATGGGTATCGCGCTTGCAAAGCTCGCGGAAGAAGACCCGACGTTCAGAACCTACACTGACGAAGAGACCGGACAGACCATCATCGCCGGAATGGGCGAGCTTCACCTTGAGATAATCGTGGATAGACTGCTTCGCGAGTTCAAGGTCGAGGCGAACGTCGGACGCCCGCAGGTCGCTTATAAAGAGACGATCAGACGCGCAGCTGAATCCGATATGAAATTTGCCCGTCAGACAGGCGGTAAGGGTCAGTACGGACACGTTAAGATCAAGATCGAGCCGAACGAGCCCGGCGCCGGATATCTCTTTGAGAACACGGTTGTCGGCGGCGCAATTCCGAAGGAATACATTCCCGCGGTCGACGCAGGAATACAGAGCGCAATGCAATCGGGCGTGCTCGCCGGTTATAACGTAGTCGACGTCAAAGTAAATCTTTACGACGGTTCATTCCACGAGGTCGACTCTTCAGAGCTTGCATTCAAGATCGCGGGCTCCATGGCGTTCAAGGACGCTATGAAAAAAGCCGATCCCGTACTCACCGAACCTATCATGAAAGTCAACGTAGTCGCTCCCGAGGATTATATGGGAAGCGTCGTCGGAGACTTGAATTCACGCCGCGGACAGATCTACTCGCAAGAGATCAACGACGGCGTAATGAACCTGACGGTATTCGTTCCCCTCTCCGAAATGTTCGGATACGCAACAGAGCTTCGCAGCCGTACACAAGGCCGCGGGATCTATTCGATGGAACCAGATCACTTCGCAGAGGTGCCGAAGAACCTGCAGGAAAAACTTGCGAACGGATGAAAAATAAAAACCAAATTTTAAACACATAAAAAATAATAAAACAAAGGAGATTTTCAGAAATGGCACAGGAAGTATTTGAAAGAACCAAACCGCACGTAAACATCGGTACCATCGGTCACGTTGACCACGGTAAGACAACCCTTACGGCAGCTATCACAAAGACCCTTGCTCTCGCGAACGACAAGATCGAGTTCATGGCATATGACCAGATCGACAACGCTCCCGAAGAGAAGGCTCGTGGTATCACAATCAACACAAGACACGTTGAGTATGAAACGGCTAACCGCCACTACGCTCACGTCGACTGCCCCGGACACGCTGACTACGTTAAGAACATGATCACGGGTGCTGCTCAGATGGACGGCGCGATCCTCGTTGTAGCAGGTACGGACGGACCTATGCAGCAGACTCGTGAACATATCCTTCTTGCTCGTCAGGTTGGTGTTCCGGCAATCGTTGTATTCCTTAACAAATGCGACCTTGTA
>JAFXNX010000309.1 GCA_017529175.1 Clostridia bacterium | reverse complement strand
TAAAATGATGCTTTAAAATATGAAAATCGCCTTTTTGCTATAAACGAACCTCACCTCTCGACGTACCTTTGTACGCCTTCGGGATTCGGTTCGTTCATTCTGAACATTTTTTCCTATCCCCCAAAAAGGGGCTGTAAAAAAACTCACGTTTTTTTACAGCCCCTTTTTATGTTCATTTTTCAAGTCCGAGAAACGCATTGATGTTTTTCCAGAGTATCTTTTCTCTCTGAATGTCGTCGAGGTCGATCTTGTCGAAACGACAAAGTTCCTCTTCGGCGCTCCACATGGGGTAGTCCGTTCCGAAGAATATCCTGTCCTCTCCGAGTGCGGTAATATATTCTTTTGCAAGCCCGGGTGTGATGAATGCGAGGGAAGAGCTCTCGTCAAACCAGACGTTTTCGATCCCCGCGAGTATCTTTACGGCGTGATCCCAGTCGGAGTATCCGCCGAAATGAGCGCCTATCATCTTTTGACGCGGGAAGCGCCGCGCCGCCGCGCGAAGTCTCTCGGCGTTTGAAAAATCGTATCTGACGTCCCCCGTATGGAAAAGGATCGGAAGTCGTCCGTCGATCACTTCATACATTTCCATTGCGTGAGGGTCGTCTATTGCAAACTTCTGACAGTCGGGGTGGAGCTTTACGCCGTGAAGACCCATGGCTATCACGCGGTCGACCTCCTCGGCGATCTCGCTTTGCGTCATTGACGGATGAAGCGTACAGAATCCGACGAAAGCGCCGTCTGATCCGTCGACGCTGCGTTTGATGAAATCGTTTATCTTCGATACCTGATCGTGCGTCGTCGCGACGGAGTGGACAAGACATTTCTCGACTCCGCTCTTTTTGCAGATCTCATTAAGCGTTGCGATCGTTCCGTCGAACGCCATGGGAATATCGTAGAATTTCCCGACGTTTTCCGACGCTTTTGCCGCTATCTTTTCGGGATATATGTGGACGTGACTGTCAAAAATACGCATAATTATACCTCTTTTATCATTACAGGGATATATTCTATCACATCCGGAATAAAAAAACAATATATTTGTGATAAATAGTATATAAATAAAAAATGCGGCGAACTTGACAATACTTGCGTCGTGTGATAAAATTATTACAATGAGAAAATATGTTTTGCCGGAGATATGATATGACAAAATTCTGTGATATGAAATATGAAAGGCCTGATCTTGAACAGGTGAAAGCCGAACTGCGTTCGTTTATCGAAAGGTTCAGCTCGGCGAAAAATTTTGACGAGGCAAAGGCGGTATTTCTCGAAAAAGAAGAAGCGGAGAAGCACATCAGCACCACTATCAATCTCGCTCATATCAGAAATTCGATAAATACGAAGGACGAGTTTTACGACGCGGAAATGAAGTTCTGGCATAAAGCTATGCCGGAGCTCCAGGAAGTCGATCAGGAGTTCGCGCTCGCTATGCTTAAGTCGCCGTTCAGAGCGCAGTTCGAAGCGGAGTACGGAAATCTGATCTTTCTCAACGCCGAGATAGAGCTCAAGACGTTTTCGCCTGAAAACATTCCTCTTATGCAGGAGGAGAACGAACTCGTTCAGGAATACGAGAATCTTCTCGCCTCGTCCGAGATACCGTTTGAAGGAAAAACGTATACCATCTCCCAGATAGGTCCCCATAAGACCGACGCTGACGACGCCCGCCGTCTTGCGGCATGGCGCGCGGAGGGTAAGTGGTACAAGGAAAATCAGGCGAAGCTTGACGAGCTTTACGATAAACTGACTCATTTGAGAGACGAGATGGGACGCCGGCTCGGATACGACGGTTACACCGAACTCGGCTACTACAGAATGGGCAGAAACTGCTATACGAAAGACGACGTAAAACGTTTCAGAGAAGCGGTAGTCAAATATATCGTTCCTCTCGCAGAAAAAGTATACCGCGCGCAGGCGAAACGCTTGGGCAAAGAGTACCCGATGTCATTCGCTGACTGCGCTCTTTCGTTCCGCTCGGGCAACCCGAGACCGAAGGGAGACGCCGAGGATATCCTTCGCGCCGCGGACAGATTTTATGACGCGCTCTCTCCCGAAACGTCCGAGTTCTTCAGAACGATGCGCGAGTGCGGACTTCTTGACGTTCTTGCAACTGACGGCAAGCGCGCGGGAGGATACTGCACGGAGATCCCCGATTACGAAGTGCCTTTCATTTTCGCAAACTTCAACGGTACGAGCGGCGACGTTGAGACCGTGACTCACGAAGCGGGTCACGCTTTCGAGTCCTGGCTCAATATAAAACGCGTTCCGCAGTGCTACGTATGGCCTACCCTCGAGGCTTGCGAAGTCCATTCGATGTCTATGGAATTCTTCGCATGGCGCGCGTCCGAGGATTTCTTCGGAGACGATGCGAGAAAATTCCGCTACAGTCACCTCGCGGGCTCGCTCACCTTCATTCCTTACGGAACTATGGTCGACCATTTCCAGCACGAAGTCTATGAGAATCCGTCGTGGACTCCTCGCGAGCGTCACGACTGCTGGAAGAAGCTCCTCGGCGTGTATATGCCGTGGCTGCGCCTCGACGGCGATATCCCGTTCTACGCGGACGGCGAGGGCTGGCAAAGACAGCACCACATATACTCGATGCCGTTCTATTATATCGACTATTGCCTCGCGCAGACTGTCGCGCTCGAATTCTGGGCGATGATACGCGAGGACTACGACGACGCGTGGGAGCACTATATGGCTTACACAAAGCAGGG
>JAFXNX010000308.1 GCA_017529175.1 Clostridia bacterium | reverse complement strand
TTGTAGATAAACGCCCAGAAGAGATTCTCTTTGATATTCTTTATCGTTCTGCGGCTGATCCTGAGGGCGGCTGATACGTCTTTGAGAGAGTTTTTCATTATTACGACGTCGGCGGCGTCTATCGCGACGTCCGTACCCGCGCCGAGTGCGACTCCGGTGTCTGCGGCGGTGAGCGCGGGAGCGTCGTTGATCCCGTCTCCTACCATCGCGCAGCGGCCTTTTTGCTTAAGTTCTTTTATGTGATCCGATTTTTCGGTCGGAAGGACTCCGGCGACGACACGGTCGATCCCGGCGTCGCGCCCTATCTTTGCGGCGCATTTCTCGTTGTCCCCCGTCAGCATCACGACGTCGACTCCCATGCCTTTAAGCTCCGATACCGCTTCGGCGGAGTCCGGCTTTATCGTGTCTGCAAGCGCGATAAGCCCTAAATACCTGCCGCCTTTGACGAACAGGATGGGTGTCTTTCCGTCTTCCGAAAGGGAAGACGCCTCGCTTTGCGTATCCTTCGGAACTTCGTATTTAGATACGATATATTTTACGCTGCCGCCTTCAAGCGTTTCGCCCGTTTCGGTGACGACACCTTTTACTCCGCAACCGGGAAGAGTTTCAAAACCCGCGACGTCAAGTGACGCCGCACCCTTATATGATCCGGCGACTGCCCTTGCGAGAGGGTGTTCGCTCATTCTTTCGATCGACGCGGCGATCCTTACGAACTCGTCTTTTGAAACGCCGTACGGGATAACGTCCGTCACGACGGGAGTACCCGAGGTTATCGTTCCCGTTTTGTCAAGCGCGATATACTCGGTTTTTCCTATCTGCTCAAGTGATTCCGCGCTTTTGAAGAGTATACCGTGCCTTGCCCCGACCCCGCTTCCGACCATCACAGCGACCGGAGTTGCAAGACCGAGCGCGCACGGACAGCTTATGACGAGCACCGATATAGCTCTGCCGAGCGCGAAAGGTAAGCTCTTGCCGAGTGCCATCCACACTATGAAAGTCACCGTTGCTATCGCGATGACAGACGGAACGAACACCGCCGATACCCGGTCTGCGATCCTCGCGATAGGAGCTTTTGTAGCGGCGGCGTCGGAGACGGTTTTAATGATCTGCGAGAGCAGGGTATCCGATCCTACCTTTTCCGCGCGGCATTTAAAATATCCCGAACTGCAAAGAGTGGCGGCGGAAACGGAGTCTCCCGTTTCTTTGTCGGACGGAACGCTCTCGCCGGTGAGGGCGGACTCGTCGACGGAGCCTGCCCCGCCGATCACCACACCGTCAGCGGGGAATGATTCTCCCGAGCGTACGATGAAAATATCCCCGACGGACAGCTCTTCTATACCGATCTTTATCTCTTCGCCGTCTTTTTCGACCGTCGCGCTCTTCGGCGCTATTTCCATAAGTCCTTTGAGCGCGCTCGTCGTCTTTCCTTTTGATATCGCTTCGAGCAGTTTTCCCACGGTGATGAGAGTCGGTATCATTGCCGCAGACTCAAAATACAGGTCCATACCGTATTTCATAACGGTCTCGCTGTCGCCCGCGCCTTGCGCGGATATCATGATAAACAGATTTACAGTCGAATAGATGAACGCGGACGCGGAACCGAGCGCGACGAGCGTGTCCATGTTAGGCGCTGCGTGAAGCGCGGCTTTTGTACCGGATATAAAGAATTTTGAATTGACGATCATGACAGATGCGGCAACGATCATCTGGAACGTTCCCGAGAACACGTGGTTTTCAAATACCGCGGGAACGGGGAAGCCCCACATCATATGTCCCATCGAGAAATACATAAGGACGAGCAATATTGAGGCGGACGTGACAAGACGTACGACAAGGCGTTTGATCTCACGCTCGGCGTCGCCCTTCTTTTCCCGCTCAGGTAAGGAAGGGGCGCCCGCCTTCGCGGCGCCGTATCCCGCGCGCTCGACAGCTTCTATAATCTTTCGCTCGTCGGCGTCGCCTTCGACGCTCATTGAGTTTGTCAGAAGAGATACCGCGCAGCTCGTGACGCCGGGTACTTTCTTTACCGCGCCCTCGACTCTTGCGCTGCACGCGGCGCAGCTCATTCCCGAAACATTATATTTTTCCATATTTATTTTATAAGCTTCCTTATCACTTCTGTCAGCTCTTCCGTTTTTTCATAAGAGCCGCGCTTCAGATCATCAGCGACGCAGGTGTTTATGTGCTCCGTCAGCAGTTCTTTCGTGAACGAATCGAGCGCCGCTTTCGCCGCGGATACCTGCATAAGTATATCTACGCAGTACGCGCTTTCCTCGAGCATATTCCTGATCCCTCTTACCTGTCCTTCTATGCGGCACAGACGGTTTGTGAGTTTTTTATACTCTTCTTCCGTTCTTTCGCGGTGTTTGCATTCGCAGCATTCCATATCGGTCCCTCCTGTCTTTACAACATCATTATATACCCCAGAGGGGTATTTGTCAATATCATTTACCGTAAATTTTGAATTTGCGTATCACACCGTTTTTCCAGGAGACGTCAAGACGTCTCGACATGACGACGCTTCGTCCTTCAGTTTGCGAAACGGTGAAAGTGATGTCGGTTCTTCCGTCTTTATCATTTATATTATAAGTCAATACCGTTTTTTTATCACGGCAGCTTCCCGCAAGCTCTTCCGTCAGCGTCAGAAGCTTTTCGGAAAAGAGATTCATTAAAGATACGTCCGCGTCGCCCTCTTCCGCGCAAAACGCGGGGTATTCGATCTTACACCTTCTTGATGCGATCTTGTTATGTTTGACTGTCATATTATTTCCTTTCTCAATTAATTGACGTTTTGTCCACTTGAAAAATCTTCCGATTGATTGTATAATATTATGAGACGATATGCGCGGAGGTGCCAATGGAAGATTTATTATCACCGCTCGCCGGAAAAATAAGGCCGGAGAGTTTTGACGAAATGGTGGGTCAGGAAGGACTTGTGGGAGAACGAGGCGTTCTTCGCCGTCTGTCCGCGGGTAAAAGATTTCCGAGCATGATATTTTTCGGCCCTCCCGGCACGGGCAAGACTACGGCTGCCGTGATCCTTGCGAAAAACTCCGGGCTTGAGATGAGACATCTCAACGCGACGACGTCGTCCCTTGCGGACGTCAGAGCGGTCGCGGCGGACGCTGACGGTATTCTCGGTAAGAACGGCATTCTTCTTTATCTCGACGAAATACAGTATTTCAATAAGAAACAGCAGCAGTCGCTTCTCGAGTACGTCGAGGACGGCAGGATCACTCTTATCGCCTCCACGACGGAGAATCCCTATTTCTATGTATATGACGCGCTTCTTTCAAGATGTGCCGTATTTGAATTCAAGAGCGTTTCGGCAAAAG
>JAFXNX010000307.1 GCA_017529175.1 Clostridia bacterium | reverse complement strand
TTCAGTTCGTCGTAAAAATGCCCGTTTTTGACAGCCTGCTTCTCCATATAGACTTTGAGCGACCTCACCGTTTCTTCAAGCGAGATCAGCGATCTGTTTACCCTGACGACGATATTCATTATGGAGATCACCGCTCCCAGCAGTACCGCAAAACCGGATATTATCTCCCATGTCATTCGTCGTCCTCCGGCGCTATTCCGTACCGTTCAAGCAAAACGGCGACTCTTTCGTCTTTTGCGATCTTTTTTCTCTGCCCCTTGTTCAGAGCATCAAGGATCGCCTCTATCGCTTGCGCCGTCTCGCTCTTCGCTTTTACGAGCCGCTCGTCAAGAGTTTTCTTCTTCACTTGTATCTACCCCCAGTTCGCCGAGCGCGGCGATGTAATCTTCAGACGTCGCGTCGCCGTAAGGCTCGTCCCGCCCGATCGGTATGTCCGTTTCCGTATACACTCTCCCGCAATTCAGCGGATCGACGGCTTCAGCATATAATACGCCGTCCCGTTCGATCATATATCCCGCGTCGGAATATGTGTGATCGTAATCAATGCCGCCTATTTCAATGATTTCATATTTAAGCATTTGCGTTTCCTCCCGTCGCCGTCCAGTCAAACTCTTTTCCTATCTTCACAAAAGCAACATACTTGATCTCATCGTTCGCGTTCCACCCTCTCAATAAAACCATACCGTCAGTTACGGGAGTTACTTGTCCCGTGCCCGGATCCACGTTTGCGGAAGTATACGACCACAACTGATACAGATCAAACGAAACAACGGAGTTGTCATAATTTGACGGTGTAAACGTCTCGTTTTCGGCGATGGTGACTATCTCGTTGATACCGACTATCTGACTTGCGTATTGAGTGTAATTTGTCGCATTCTTATAAGAATCGACCATTGACGACATAACGTATATGTATCCCGTACCGTTTGCTATAGGACACGACGAATTTACCCACGATGAGTTTGACATTGCAGATAATACATTTCCAAGCAATACAACTGTCTCAGTATTTGGAGTTGTTCCGGCATTCGTTTCGCCTACAAACGACCTGATCTGATCGTCGTTCTGAAATTCGTCTAACCCATAAATCCCCCATGAATCGGGATTACTTGAAAATACAGGAAAATAAATATGCTGCATCGACGTGCAATTTTGAAAATTGCGAAGATCAGCTGTCCACCCACCCGAAGTTCTTCTAAATTTCGGCAGATATACGTCAACAATAGACGACGCGCCGCTTAAGAAATAACTTGAGGGCGATGCTCTTTCTATTTCGGGAATATATAATTTCTTCAAAGAACTGCCGCCAAATCGAGGACCCGCGCCGGCAGCTTTCGGGGCAACAAATGTTATTAACGAGCTGCCATTTGGACTGAATCCACTGATCCCTTCAAGTTCATCAGCGATAATTTCCGTTACATTCCCTTCAATCATCGCTTTATACAACCCGTTCGCGCCCGTGTCAACAGGAGGAACAAGCGTTCCCGTCACCTTCGCGCCGTCAACATAGGCGGTTTTACCGCTCGTTATATCACCTGCCGCCGCATCAGCATCCGACGTGTCGAGCGGAGTATACGATCCGGTAAGTTTTGTCCCCGCCGCGCCGTAAGCGGAATAACCCGACAGTATTTTTTCTGCCGTCGCCGTTGCGTCGGAGGTATCAAGCGGCGTATACGAACCCGACAGCTTCGTCCCCGCCGAGCCGTAAGCCGTATATCCCGAGAGTATCTTATCTGCCGTGGCTGTTGCATCGGAAGTATCAATCGGCACTAACTGCCCCGTGACCTTCGCTCCTTTTGCATACGCCGTTTTGCCGCTCACGATATCACCTGCCGTAGCCGTAGCGTCGGACGTGTCAGCTCCCTTTGACGGAAGCGCGCCTATCGCTGCGGCGAGCGATGCGATCTTAGCGGTATTATCATTTAAAGACATATCATCCCTCCCTATTCAACAGCTTCAAAGAAATGTGTAAAAGTATTATATTCAGCTATCGAAAATGTGACATTTTGGCTTATGGATAAGGCGGAGACGTTGAATCGTGTCGGGTAATTGTTGTTTTGATAATAATATCCTAACTGTATCTGATCCGATATCATCCCCGTCGAGGGATCATAGTTACCCATATACATCGAATAAGTTTGCGATCCTACACCTCTTCCATAATAGAACGTATTGCGTGTCCACGTGTGCGTGCCGCCGGAATCAGTCGTTTCAAATCCTATGGCTGTTCCGAAATGAACAG
>JAFXNX010000306.1 GCA_017529175.1 Clostridia bacterium | reverse complement strand
GGTAACGACTATGTACTTATGCGTCCCCGCGTTTATCATATTGTCCTCGGGGAATACGATGGTGACGTGCGGGTCGCCGCTCGTCTTCGTAGCGATCAGGGACGCGGCGTTCTCTTCGCTGTTGTATACAACAGTCGTATTATTTGCCGAAGAGAGAAGTCCGATCTTATCGGAAGCGTCGAAAATGATGTTTGTAAAATCTACGGATTTCGCGAGCTCTTCCGATTTTGTCGGAACGAGCGCTATCTCAAGCTTTGCGTTTCTGTACGCGGATAACGCATCGTTTAGTTTTGTCGACGAGTTTACTGTCGATACCGCTTCGTTGACGATACCGCTTATAACGCTTTGACCGTAGAGCGTATAGTTTCCAGTATCAGGGATGGCGTTGATCCTTGAGCAAAGTGTCTGCCTGTATGCGGACGAGAGATTTTCCGGCGTGATCGTCTTGAGCACAACGTGAGCGTACGTCCTTGCAAGTGTGTCGTTCAGGTGGCACAGGTTGTTCGCGGACATATCCGTGTAGAGCTTTCTTGTCAGAAGGTACTTGTGTACGGCGTTTACGTCGGCGATCACGACTCCGCTGTAGCCCGACGCGACGTTTCTGTATCCCGATATGTAAGAGTCAAGCAGATCGGGGTCAAAGCACTCCGGGTTGGAGAGCATGGGAGCGACGAGAATGATCTCGCAGTTCGGCAGGCTCGATTTTATCCTGCTCACGACCTGTCTTACCTTGTTCGTGGTGCTCGATGCGGAATACTGGAACTGGTAGTCGTTCGTACCGAGCGCGAGTACCACAAGATCGGGATTATAGTTGATGATGGACCCCTGAACGTTGTCGACCGCCTCGGGATCCCAACTTCCTCCGCTGACAGAGGTGTTGGCGAAAGATATGGAGGCTGAAGGATACATCGCCTTCATTTCACGCTCGAGCATCTTTGTCCACGCCTCCGCGTAAGGCGCCATATTTATGACACCGCTCGAGTTGCCGCCGTTGGTGATGCTGTCGCCGAACAGTATGACTTTGAGGGACGAGCCCGATTCAAGTTTCGATACGGTCCGGGGGAGCGACGCGCCCTGGTTCGGGGGAAGGTAACCGCCCCAGCTGTCGGTGTGCGTATACGTTACGGCAAGCTGTACGGACGGGATGCCCGATCCCTCTTCAAACCTTACGTATCTTGTGGGAGAGGTGTTTCTCATTCGGTACGAGTTGCTTTTTTGAGACGTGAAATAGTGACTCGAATAATTCACGCACGGGATCCTTCCCGTGAGCAGAACGCGAAGCTTTCCGTTCACGAGTTCGTAGTCGACGCCTTCCTTGTACTCTTCGGTGAGGAAGGAGTTTCTGACAGATATGATCCTGTCGGCGTCGTACATAAGCTCAAAGTCGCTTATCGTACCGTCGCTGTTCTTGAGAGGGTATACCGCCTCGTTTATAATGAGATCCGTGTCCCAATAAGGGATCATATAATCCTGCCAAACGTACGAATCGGTCTTCAGTTCGCTCTCCGTGTATTTTGAGAGAACGGGACCGTTCGCTTCAAGCGCCAGATTGGAAGATACGCTTTTTGCGTCGTCTATCGTCTTACAGAAGGAAAGCGAGTGAAGACATATATTGTCTCCAGCCACGCAGTTGTTGAAGAATACGAACGTCGCGGAGCTTGCGCTCTCCGCGCTTGAAATATCTATTATCGTTCCGTGGTATTTATATCCTTTATTGTAGTAAAAAGTATCTGAAAACGTTTCGTTTCCGCTTCGGGACAGCTTAAATGTCCCTTCATACGTTCCCGAACTGTTCGTATTAGAGTTTCTGTATACCAGCACGGCGTATTTGTAGCCGGAATTGAAACCGGTAACGGTCAGGGACGCTGCGGGGGACTGTCCCGTTGCCTTTATCCGCGCGGCCTTTTCGTTTGAGTCATAAGTGATCGCAACGTTGGTTTTATTCAAAAACGAGTACGCCGCGGAAGATTCTGAAAAACGGTACGTCAGAGTGTCGTTTTCCGCCCGCGACGCAAACAGCGAAAGCGGGAAAGAGAGAAGGAGCGCGGTTATCAGGCAAAGTGTTTTTATAAAGCGTTTCATTTCCGACACCTCATAAATAAATTCTTTTTTTATTATATATTTTAATTAAGTTAAAGTCAAGTTTTTACGCGAAAATCACAACGGATATCTCTTGCCGTTCAGCACGGCGCCGACAAGTCTCTCGCCCTTGTATTCGAGCTTCAGCGAGAAATGCGGAGCGTTCGCGGCGAGAAGATCGAGAAATATCCTGTCGCCCTCCCATATATTCAGCGAAGGAATACTTGATATATCCTTCCATTCAAGCTCTCCCTCGTCGCATACGCAAACGTCTCTTGCATCCGTTTTTGCGGTGAACAGATGCATATATTCCGTCTCCCAGACGTCTGATGTGAACGTCACGATCCCGCGGTATGAAACCCTCTCGAGCGCGATCCCTGTCTCTTCTTTTACTTCTCTTATCGCGCACTCGTCAGGGCTTTCGCCTTCCTCGAATTTACCGCCGATCCCGATCCATTTTCCCTCGTTCGGATCGCTTGTTTTCTTCGTTCTGTGGAGCATAAGATACGCCCCGTCGTTTTCGATATAGCAAAGCGATGAATTTATCATACATACGCGCGTCCTTTCACAGTTT
>JAFXNX010000305.1 GCA_017529175.1 Clostridia bacterium | reverse complement strand
TATCTCAAAAAATACCGCGCTACGGTATTCACGATGATCGTATGCGGAGTGGTCGGAAGTATCGGAGACATAATTCTCCCGCAGTTCCACAAATACGCGCTCGATCATTTCGTTGTCGGAAACACTCTCGATACGCTCGCATACTTCATAATCGTTTACGCGGCGACGGTCGTTTTCCTTGCCGTCATCAACTACATAAGCTTCTCGTTTTCAATACGGGTCGAGGTTTCGATCAACCGCGACCTTCGAAACGACGCATTCGAGCATCTCCAGACGCTCTCGTTCTCATATTTCAATCAGAACAGCGTCGGATACATCCACGCAAGAGTCATGAGCGACGCGTCCCGTATCGGAGAAGTCGCGGCGTGGTGTCTTATGGACGGCGTATGGCATACGTCGTACCTGCTCGGCGCCGTCATCGCGATGATGATAATCAACGCGAAACTCGCGCTGATGATATGCACCATCATCCCGCTGATAGCTCTCCTTTTCTCTCTGTTCGAGAAAAAGCTCATAGCGATCAACCGGAAGGTACGCGAGATAAACTCACGGATAACCGGCAACTTCAACGAGGGCATCACCGGAGCGAAGACGATAAAATCTCTCGTCATTGAAGAAAAGATGGAAAAGAGCTTCACGGAAGAGACCGCGAACATGAAACGCTCCGCGATAAAGTCGGCGCGCCTTCGCGGTATGTTTTCAATGACTATGAACTTCGCCTCTTCCCTCGCCCTCGCTATCCTCTTGTGGCGCGGCGGCGTTCTCGCCAAAGAGGACGTCGGCACGTTCTCCGTGTTCATGTCGTACGCTCAGGGTATGATGGAGCCGGTCAGATGGATCATCGACATCATAACGGAGCTCGTAACGGCTCAGGTCAACATAGAGCGTCTTACAAATCTTATCGAAACGGAGCCTAACGTTAAGGACACGGAAAAGGTCATGGAAATATACGGCGACGTTTTCGACGCAAAACGCGAGAACTGGGAAGAGATCAAGGGCGACATCGAGTTTCGAGACGTCACGTTCAAATATCCTGACGGCGACGAATACGTCCTTGAGCATTTCGACCTGAAGATCCCGTTCGGGTCTACCGTCGCCGTGGTCGGGGAGACGGGAGCGGGCAAGACGACTATCGCAAATCTTGTCTGCCGCTTCTTCGAGCCGACGGAGGGAGAGATCCTGATCGACGGAAAAGACTACAGAGAGAGAAGCCAGCTCTGGCTGCACTCCGCGATAGGTTACGTCCTTCAGACCCCTCATCTCTTCTCCGGCACGGTCAAAGACAACCTTCTTTACGGGAACCCCGACGCGACCGATGAGGATATAGAGAGGGCGATACGCCTTGTATCCGCGCAAGGAGTCGTCGACAAGCTAGAAGACGGGCTCGACAGCGAGATCGAGGAGGACGGCGGAAGTCTCTCGACAGGAGAAAAGCAGCTTATCTCATTCGCCCGCGCGATCATCGCGGACCCGAAGATACTGATTCTTGACGAGGCGACTGCGTCGGTCGACACGCTGACCGAACAGAAAATACAGTCGGCAATAGACGAAGTCATAAAAGGACGCACAGCCATCGTTATAGCTCACCGTCTTTCAACGATCAAAGGAGCGGACGAAATACTCGTCGTCAAGGACGGAAAGATAATCGAGCGCGGACGGCACAAAGACCTTATGAACGCCCACGGTCACTACTACCGTCTGTATACGAGACAGTATGAAGACGAGGCAACTTCCTCGGCTCTGAAGCGTTGATGAAAAATATTTTATAAACAAATAATAAAAAATATAAAAAGGGGTTTACAAACCATTTTATTTGTGTTATAATCTCGTTTGGCATATCGGGTCCTCGGTTTACGGATATAAGGCTTTTTTGAAAAAAGCGTTTCACCCGCCGTTCTCTGTGGTCCCGGGCCGGAAATTTATTTTATGAGGTGAAAACCATGATTACGAAGGAAGAAAAGCAAAAGATCATCGAAGAGTATGCCACACATGAAGGCGACACGGGTTCTCCCGAAGTTCAGATCGCGATACTCACACACAGAATAGTTACTCTCAACGAGCACCTGAAGAAGAACAAGCAGGACCACCACAGCCGCCGCGGTCTTCTCAAAATGGTCGGTCACAGACGTAACCTTCTCGGATATCTCCAGAAGAAGGACATCGAAAGATATCGTGCTATCATAGACAAGCTCGGTCTCAGAAAGTAATCATCACGCGCTGTTGCGCGGGCGAAGCGATTCGCAAAAAGGTGAAATTCGGGTCGGGGCAGGGTTCCCTGTTCCGACCTCAAATTTTGCCGCAAGAAACGTAAATCTGGCGAAGGAAGGATTAGCAGTTAAACGATGCTCCCCAGGTAAGCCTGAGTGGCGTCGTTTAAGTGCTAACCTCCCGCCATAAAATAAAAAACAGGAGGCAAACACAATGTTTGAAAACTTCAGAACGTTCAATTATGAACTCGCGGGCAGACCTCTCGTCGTTGAAACGGGCAAGGTCGCGGGACTTGCAAACGGTTCCTGCATCGTCCGCTACGGCGACACGGCGATCCTCGCCTGCGCCACGGCTTCCGCGCGTCCGCGCGACGGCATCGACTTTCTTCCCCTCTCCGTAGACTTTGAGGAAAGACTTTACTCCGTCGGCAGGATCCCCGGAGGATATCTCAAGCGTGAAGGCAGACCGTCCGAAAAGGCGATCCTCACCTCCCGCGTCATCGACAGACCGATCAGACCTCTCTTCCCGAAGGACCTCAGAAATGACGTAAACATTTCTCTCACGGTCCTCTCGGTAGACCACGACTGCTCGCCCGAGATCGCGGCGATGATCGGCGCGTCTATCGCCCTCTCCATTTCCGATATTCCGTGGAACGGACCTATCGGCGGAGTGTTCATGGGCATGACGGAAGACGGAAAGTTCATCATCAACCCGACAGCTAAACAGAGAGAGACTTCCATCCTCGAGCTTACAGTAGCGGCTTCCGAAAAGAAAGTCGTAATGATCGAAGCAGGCGCGAAGGAAGTATCCGACGACGATATGTTCAACGCGATCATGATGGCTCACGCGGCGATCAAACCCCTTATTGCGTTCATCAACGGCATCGTTGCGGAGATCGGCAAGCCGAAGTTCGAGTATCCCTCTTGCGAAGTCGATCCCGAGCTTTATGAAAAAGTAAAAGAGATGGTCATCGACGACGTAAAAGCGGCGCTCGATACGGATGACAAAAACGTCCGCGACGAGAGAATGGCTCCCATCGTTGAAAGAGTTTACAACGAATTTGACGAGGGCGACCCCGACCGTCACGTCCTTCTTGACGAAGTTCTCTATAAAATCCAGAAATACGTCGTTCGCCGCTGGCTCCTCGACGAGGGCAAGCGCGTCGACGGCAGACGTCTTGACGAGATAAGACCTCTCGCGGCAGAAGTAGGTCTTTTCAAGAGAGTTCACGGAAGCGGTCTGTTCACCAGAGGTCAGACTCAGGTAATGACGATCGCAACGCTCGGTCCGATAAGCGACGCTCAGATGCTCGACGGTATCAGCGAAGAGGACTCCAAGAGATATATGCACCACTACAATATGCCCGGTTACTCCGTAGGCGAAGCAAAAGCGTCCCGCAGTCCCGGCAGACGTGAGATCGGTCACGGCGCGCTCGCAGAGCGTTCCCTCGTTCCCGTTCTTCCGTCAGTTGAAGAATTCCCGTACGCTATGCGTCTCGTTTCCGAGGTCGTATCCTCCAACGGTTCGACGTCTCAGGGCTCCGTGTGCGGCTCCACTCTCGCGCTTATGGACGCGGGCGTACCGATCAAAGCGCCTGTCGCAGGTATCTCCTGCGGTCTTATCACCGAGGGTGAGCGCTGGATGACGATGATCGACATCCAGGGACTTGAAGACTTCTACGGCGATATGGACTTCAAGGTTGCCGGAACTCACAAGGGCATCACGTCCATTCAGATGGACCTCAAGATCGACGGACTTACCCCCGAGATCATCAAAGAGGCGTTCGCAGTTACGCACCGCGGCCGTGATTATATCATCGACGAAGTAATTCTCAAGGCAATACCCGAACCGAGACCGGAAGTTTCCGAGTACGCTCCGAAGATGCTCTCGATGAAGATACCCGTTGACAAGATCCGCGAAGTCATCGGTACGGGCGGCAAGGTCATCCAGAAGATCTGCGCTGACACCGGCGCCAAGATCGACATCGAGGACGACGGCTCCATCTTCATCTCCGCTGTCGACAAGAATTCTATCGCGGAAGCTAAGAAGATCATCGACGGTATCGTATTCGAGCCGGAAGT
>JAFXNX010000027.1 GCA_017529175.1 Clostridia bacterium | reverse complement strand
CGACGCCCGCAATAGCTTCTCTCGCTCGCGGGATAGAGTTTGTAGAGAAGAACGGAGTTTGCAATATCAGACGCCACGAATCTTCTCTTGCGCGGGCGCTGAAAAACGAACTTCTCTCTGATTGCAGATTCACCGTGTATGATGAGATGAGCTGCAGCGGCATAGTTTTGTTCAACGTCAAAGATATGCCGTCAAACGAAGTGTCGTCGGAGCTTGACCGAAGAGGGATCTGCGTCAGGGCGGGCTTCCACTGCGCCCCTCTTGCTCACAAAACTCTCGGTACGTCCTCATCCGGCGCTGTCAGAGTCAGCTTCGGAGCTTTCAACGAAATGCGCGACGTAAAGATTTTTCTTGACTCGATAATTAAAATATAATATAACTGCGGCGCCGCGTTATGCGGCGCCGCAGTAGCAACTAAAAGTCTTCGAGATTGTCGCGTATCTTCTTCATTGCCGCGACCATTGTGTTCAGTTCATCTGTTTCGAGCCCTTTGAGAAGTTTTCCTTCGACTGTTTTGAGTATAAGGACGTCTTCTTTGTAGACCTCGATCCCTTTTTCGGTAATATACACTCTCATAGCGCGAAGATCGAATTTGTCCGTAACTCTTGTAACGAGTCCCTGCTTTTCCATCTTCTGTATCATAATACTGATAGTAGGCGGTTTGAGTCCGGTGAACTTAACGATATCGAGCTGTGTCACACCGTTTGTGTTCATAAGACACTGCAAAACGAGTTTTTCGCTCTTTGACGTTCCGTCTTTCGGAAAATAAGGCGTCGTTTTATCCGTCATTTTTTTTGCAAGCTCGCCTATTATCGCTATCGGTTCTGATAGCTTAACGCTTGAGGTGTCCGGTATATTGCCGTCGTAATCGTTGATACTGCGTTTCATAACTGTAAATCCTCGGTTCAGATTTTTATTTTGTAAACCAGATCTTTAGTGTCATGAAGTTCAGAGGGTATTGTAAAATATGTCTTTCCGTTTTCAGTTTTGAACTCAACTGCCTGACCGTCGAGCATTACGTCTTTTGCCTCCGCTGTATGGAGAACTACGTCAAACGACGGCGTCCCTGATATGCCGGTGATGACGGGATCGGAGAGACGGTAAGCGTCGCCCTCGCGCTTTGCGCGTCCTTCATACGTTCCCGCTCTTTTTTCGACCTTGAACGTCATCTCGCCGTCTGTACAGGACGTGAGCGACATATCGGTAGTCGCGTACGCTCCGTCAAGATAGTCGTAAGTAAGACCGTCGTCCTCGTAGAGTGTGAACTGCGCGTCTTCGCCGTGGTAGAGATCAAGAGTGTATTTATCGCCTTTGAATTTTTCAACGTACGGACAAGGCGCCATCGTCGGAACGATCGAGCCGCACTTGACGAAGAGAGCGCCGCCGCGTCCCTCGGGGATCTTGTAATTGACGACTCTTCCGCCGTCGTAGATCTCACCTGTGAAATAGTCGTACCATTTGCCCTCGGGGAGCGTTATGTTCATGTCGAATACACCGACGATAAAGCTGTCTCCGAACATATAGCAGTTGGTCACGCTGTCATACTCGGGCTTGTCCTGATACATGAGCGAGAGAGCGCGCGCGATCGGCAGCGACTGCGCGGCGGCCTTGTATGCCATCGAGTATATGTACGGGAAGAGGGAAGAGCGAAGATTTCCGTAGTACTTTATAAGACCTTCAAGCTCGTCTCCGAGGAACCACGGCTGATGCCAGCATCTCCAGCCGAGCTGCTGTACCCACGGCATGAAGAAACCGTAGTGTATGCCTTCGGGAGATACCGCTTCCATATCGGCTGTTACGTTCGCGTGACCTGAAAGACCGTAATTTAACATCGCGACGACTGTATCGTAACCGCCGCCCGTGTCGCCCGCCCACGAAGCGCAGTACTGCTGGCTTCCCGCGTACATACACGGCGTGTAGATTATAGCGCGGCGTCCGTCGGTATAGTCGCGGAACCCTTCCATCATCTGTTTAACGTAGAGAACGGGATAAACGTTGTGTACTTCGTCGTCGAAGTATTTGCCGCCCCAGAGTCTGTCCGGGTGGTCGTTGACCTGGTACGCTCCGTCGAGCTTGAATGCGGAAGCTCCGTTGTCAACGAATTTTTTGAGGTGCTCAAACCACGGCTGATCTCTGTGAGTCACCCAGTCCTGATAGTTAGGGCAGGCAAGATGCTCGTCGAGGATCGACGCGCCCTCGAAGGTGTATTCCTTGTTCAGCTTCTTCGCAAGTTCTCCCGCCTGACGTTCCTCTTCAAACAGAAGGTCATAGTCCTGACAGAGCCATAAGCTCAGCTTGAAGCCCATCTGTCTTAAGCTGTAGAAGAACGTTTCCGGTCCGCTCTGATTTTGCGGAAGCCATCCGGGGAGATAGAATCTGTCGTCGTCAAACTTCTTGTCGATCGATCTGTCGTAATGCTTGCTCATCCACTGCGGCTCAAGACCGACCATATCGCAGGGGATGCCTTCGCGTCTGAACATAAGGCAGTCCCAGAGCATCTCTCTTGCGTTTGTCTGTTCGTTGAGGACGAAAGTGAAGCCGTAGAACGATTTCGGCATTATAAGAGGTCTGCCCGCGACGCTCGCCTGAAGATCGAGTATGTCGGTAAGACGGCAGCTCTTTGCAACAAACAGATAAAAGTCGATCGTGCCTTTGTGAGCGGCGATTATCATTTTGTCCTTGTCGCTCTGTCCTATATCGAACGTGTTTGCGTATGTGCAGTTGAGAAGCAGGCCGTATCCGTTCGAGCTCATTATGAACGGAACGGGACCGTATGACGCGATATTTCTTATATCAAGGCGCGACGACGTTCCGCGTCTTGCAATGCTCTTGCGGCTCTCGTCTCCGAGTCCGAAGAGTCGTTCGTCATCCGAGAGCGTTACGCTGATCGTAAATCCCCGGTTCGTATATTCTTTGCCTTCAAAACCGTCAAAATCAAAAGTTGTCGCAACTTTTGTTCCGGTAAGCGTGAGACTTCCGGTGTTTTTATCTACTATAAGTCCGATACCGTTCGACGTAACGGAGAAGGTCTCATCGTTTTCCGCATATTCGGAAGCGACTTCTCCCGCTTCTTTCAGTACGTTGTATCTTGAAAGAAGCGACTCCGAAAAGTCTGAATTTTTTGCCATTCTGAAACGGAAAACACCGTCGTCAATGACTCTTATCTCGAATTTTGAGTTGTTATGTGTGAAATTATACATAAGCCGCAGGACTCTGTCCGTCTCCTTTATTATTTATTCCGCGAGCGCTTTCTCAAGCGCTGTTGCAAGCTGGTCGGCGCATGACGTGCCTTTCGTTCCGCAGGTGTTACCCTTAAGGATCCTTATCACGTCTTCCGCCCTCATACCTTCAACGAGCTTTGATATCGCTTTTAGGTTGCCGTTGCATCCTCTGGTAAAACTCACGTTGCTT
>JAFXNX010000304.1 GCA_017529175.1 Clostridia bacterium | reverse complement strand
GTATGGCATGTGGCTTGTCCTCAAATCTGCCAGTCTCGTCGTCAAAGGCATTCATGCCGTGCCATGGTTCAAGACAGATGTATGAAGAAGCCGAGCAAAGCATCCTGTCTGTCATTTTGCAGCATCCCTTTGAGGGAACTATTTCCGATACCGCGTCCTTTACCGCTCTGCAAAAGCTCTCGTTAGCGTCCATCATCGTTACCGCCGATATGAATTATTTCACATTCGATATCAATACCGTGTATTTCGCGTATCTTGTTCTTGATAACGGTAATCAGTTCAAGTACGTCGCGGCACGTCGCGCCTCCGGTATTTACAATGAATCCCGCGTGCTTTTCGGATACCATCGCTCCTCCGACAGACGCGCCTTTAAGTCCCGCTTCGTCGATCATTTGCGCGGTGTATCTTCCCGGATATCTTTTGAAAACGCTTCCCGCGCTCGGAAGCTCAAGCGGCTGTTTCGACTTTCTTCTTGACATGAAGTCATCCATCTCCGCTTTTATATCATTATACACTCCTTCGCGGAGCGAAAAAGTCGCGTCAAGTATTATTCTTTCCGGGTGCGCCTTATATGATGAATATCTGTATGCAAATTCATGCTCGTCATGCGAGAGCTTATGTATGCTTCCGTCGGTCGTATCAAGGTATGTGCTTTCGGCAACGGCAAACGAGATCTCTCCGTTATAAGCGCCGGCGTTCATATATACCGCGCCGCCGACGCTTCCGGGTAAACCGTATGCGAATGAGAGCCCTTCAAGCGAGAGCTCGAGCGCGCGCCTTGAAAGCGACGTAAGAGAGCATCCGGCGCCTGCCGTGATGAAGTGTCCGTTCTCGGTAACGCTGTCAAGCGACGAGGTCGATATCACGACGCCGTCGTAAGGATCGTCGTCGAAAAGCACGTTGGTGCCGTTTCCGAGGATATAATACTTAATACCGCGCTCGATCGCAGCGGATACTGCCGTTTCAAGTTCGCCGCAAGTTGAGGGTATTACGAAAGCGCGGCACGGTCCGCCTATCCTGAACGAAGTGTGGCGCGACATCGCCTCGTCTTTCAAATACTCTATTCTTTCTGAATCAAGCTTTTCGAAAAACTCTTTTATATCTGTCATATCATAACACCGTTTTAAGCTTTGTGATATCATCAATTATATATCGCGGACTCCGGCCAGCGCTGTCTGACGCGGTCCTGTTGTACCAACAACAGTCTATTCCGTATTTGATCGCTCCGTCAATATCGGACGTGAGAGAATCGCCGACTACAAGATATTTCGTAAGGTCGCCGTCTCCGACGGATGATATAACGTGGTCGAAAAACCTCGGATCGGGTTTTGCAACGCCTACTTTTTCCGAAATGAATACGTCCGTGAAATACTTTGTAAGACGCGAGAGCGAAAGTCTGCTCTCCTGCACGTTTGTCAGTCCGTTCGTTATAAGATACAATTTATATTCGCCCGACAGATCGCCGAGAAGCTTATAAACACCGTCGATCTCATAACACTGATTTCCGAGACATAATTCATATTTCTTTGCAAGCTCTTTACACGAAACGTCGTTTCTTCCGCACTTTTCAAGCAGTATTCTGTACCGTTCGGTCTTGAGAACGTCCCGCTTGATTCCGCCGAGCTCGAGCATCTTCCAGAGTCTGTCGTTAATTATGTGATAATCGGAGTAAAGATCGTCCGAAAACTCGATCCCGAAAGAAGTCACCGCTTGCACGAACGCTTCATATTCACATTTATCAAAATCGAATAAAGTGTTATCCGCGTCAAAGAGGATATATTTATACGACATATTCTTAACCGAGCACTATCCTATGATACGTTTTCTTGCCTTTTTTGATTATAATGCCGTCACCGATTTCGTCCTTCGCTATCGTTGCGTCAAATCTGTCTACTTTCACGTCGGCAACTATAACGCCGCCCTGCTGGATGGTGCGTTTCGCCTCGCCCTTCGAGGGGCACAGACCCGCCTTTACAAGAACGTCTGATACGAATATCTTACCGTCAGTGAAATCGCCGTCAGAAAGCTCGGTAGTCGGCATATTCTCAGAGGATGCACCAGCTGCAAATACGCTTCGCGCGGCGTCCTGAGCGGTTTTCGCTTCCGTCTCGCCGTGGATGATCGCCGTGACTTCGTAAGCGAGTCTCTCTTTTGCGCGGTTGATATCGCTTCCTTCAAGTTTCTCGTATTCAGCTATCTCTTCAAGAGGCATGAACGTGAGCATCTTCATACAGTTTATGACGTCGGCGTCGTCGATATTACGCCAGTACTGATAGAAGTCGTAAGGCGACGTCTTCTCGGCGTCAAGCCAGAGCGCGCCTTTTTCGGTCTTTCCCATCTTTTTGCCTTCGCTCGTAAGCAAAAGCTTGAATGTAAGTCCGTAAGCTTCCTTGCCCGTTTTGCGTCTTATGAGTTCTACACCGCCGATGATATTCGACCACTGGTCGTCGCCGCCGAATTCGATCTTCACGTCGAAGTCGCGCGCCATGACCATGAAGTCGTAGGACTGCATGAGCATATAGCTGAACTCAAAGAAGGTGAGTCCGCTCTCGCGGGCCATGCGCTGCTTGAAAGCTTCCGAGCGCAGCATGGTGTTGACGTTGAACTGCGAGCCGATCTCGCGTACGAATTCCAGGAAGTTCAGCGGACGGATCCATTCGCCGTTATTCACGGAGATGGCCTTCCCGGCTTCCGGTTTCTTATTTTCATGGCCCGGCTGGTAGACGCCGCCGTTGCCTTCATATTTCCACTCGTCGTCAAAGTCCAGGAAGCGCTCGAAGAGCTTCTTGAACTGCGCACAGTTATAATCGACCGTTTCCACGTCCATGATCTTCCGCATGTCGGTGCGGCCGGAGGGGTCGCCGACCATGCCGGTGCCACCGCCGATCAGGACGACC
>JAFXNX010000303.1 GCA_017529175.1 Clostridia bacterium | reverse complement strand
TTCGTCTGCGGTGAGGAGACGGCTCTTCTGACTTCCATTGAAGGCAACAGAGGCGAGCCGAGACCCCGTCCGCCGTTCCCGGCGGTCAAAGGTTTGTTCGGCAAACCTACGATTATCAACAACGTTGAGACGTACGCCAACATCCCTCAGATCATCCTGAAGGGACCCGAGTGGTTTGCTTCTATGGGTACCGAAACCTCCAAGGGTACCAAAGTTTTCGCGCTCGGCGGCAAGATCACCAATACCGGACTCGTCGAGATCCCGATGGGCACGACCCTCCGCGAGATCGTCGAGGAGATCGGCGGAGGCGTTCCGAACGGCAAGAAATTCAAAGCTGCTCAGACCGGCGGCCCTTCCGGCGGATGCATCCCCGCATCTCTCATCGACACTCCGATCGACTACGATAACCTCATAAAGATCGGTTCGATGATGGGTTCCGGCGGACTTATCGTAATGGACGAGGATACCTGTATGGTCGACCTCGCCAAGTTCTTCCTCGAATTTACCGTCGACGAATCCTGCGGGAAGTGCGCGCCCTGCCGTATCGGTATGGTCAGAATGCTTGAGATCCTCAAGAAGATCACATCCGGAAACGGAGAAATGGAAGACCTCGACAAACTCGAAGAACTCGGCAACTATATCAAGAGCGCGTCGCTCTGCGGACTCGGTCAGACTGCTCCTAATCCCGTACTGTCCACGCTTCGCTACTTCCGCGAAGAGTATGAAGCACACATAAAAGAGAAGAGATGCCCGGCCGGCGTTTGCAAGAGTCTTCTCGCTTACAAGATCGATCCCGAGAAGTGCAAAAAGTGTCATATGTGCGCTAAGGTCTGCCCGGCAGGCGCTATTAAGGGCGAGGTCAAGGAGATCCACTCCATCGACCCGACCAAGTGCGTAAAGTGCGGCGCTTGTTACGACACGTGTAAGTTCGGCGCGATCATCAAGAAATAAGAGGGGTAACAGATATGGATATGATCAATGTAAAAATCAATAACGTCGAATACTCCGTCCCTGCAGGCAGTACCGTTCTTGAAGCAGCAAAATACGCGGGTATCGAAATTCCCACGCTTTGTTATCTCAAGGACATTAATGAGATCGGCGCCTGCCGTCTTTGCCTCGTTGAAGTCAAGGGAGCGAGGGGTCTTGTCACCTCTTGCGTGTACCCCGTGAACGAGGGAATGGAGATATTCACAAATACAGAGCGCGTCCGTCAGGCGAGAAAGATGAACATCCAGCTTGTTCTTTCCTCTCACAGAAAGGACTGCCTCTCCTGTATCCGCTCCACTACCTGTGAACTTCAGCGCCTTGCCAACGAGTTTGGGGTGGACGAGCATTATTTCAATTCCGACGGTAAGAAAGCGGATATCGACGATTCTTCTCCTTCAATTATCCGCGACAACAGCAAGTGCATCCTCTGCCGCAGATGCGTCGCCGTCTGTAATAAGGTCCAGTCGATCGGCGCGATCGGCGCGCAGAACAGAGGTTACGACACGTCGATCGGAAGCCAGTTTGAACTTCCTCTCGCGGATACCACCTGCATCAACTGCGGTCAGTGTATCGTAGCATGCCCGGTGGGCGCCCTTTACGAGAAAGACGACACCGATCGTATCAACGCCGCTATTTCCGATCCGACCAAACACGTTGCTATCTGCTGCGCTCCTTCAGTTCGCGCTCAGATCGGTGAGTGTTTCGGCCTTGAACCCGGTACAGACGTCGAGGGCAAGATGGTCGCTGCCCTCAAACGTCTCGGCTTCGACGGCGTATACGACATGAACTTCACGGCTGACCTCACTATCATGGAAGAGGCG
>JAFXNX010000302.1 GCA_017529175.1 Clostridia bacterium | reverse complement strand
CGTACTTTTCACCGGGTTTCAGAACGATACTTGTAAAGTTCGGGTGGTGTATCGCGTCGGGCATATGCTGAGTTTCAAAGCATACGGCGCAGTGCTTTCTCTGCGGTCTGCCGCCCTTGAACGGTATATCGTTCTCAACTATCAGGTTTGCGGAATATAGCTGCATACACGGCTGGTTCGTATATACTTCCATTTTTATCCCGTTATCGGGGTGAGCGAGCGTTGCGACGAGTTTAACAGTTCCGTCGTAATTGTTGATAATGTAGTTGTTATCATAACCGCCGAACATTACCGCCATTGACGGATCTTTGTTGAAATCGCGTCCGATAGCCTTCGGCGTGTTAAAATCAAACGCGCCTCCCGCAACGTTGATAAAATTACCTGTCGGGATATACTCAGCGTCCTGTTCGTTTATCTTATCGGCGTCTATCCAGAGTATATGATCTTTGATCGTTCCGACGCCGCATCCCGAAAGATTGAAATAAGAGTGATTTAGAAGGTTTATGAGCGTATTCTTGTCAGTCTCCGCCTCATATCTTATGGAAAGCGCGCCGTCGCGGGTCAGCTTATAAGTGGTGACTGTCGTAAGATTTCCCGGGAAATTCTCTTCCATATCCGGGCTGAAGTAACGAAGGACAAGCGTCGGTTCATCGCCGTCGATCACGTCGACAACTTCCCAGACGCGCTTGTTAAATCCGATCTTCCCGCCATGAGCCGAATGTTTTCCGTCGTTGGCAAAAAGCGTGTACTCGACGCCGTCAAGAGTATATTTACTGTTACGAATTCTGTTTCCGACGCGTCCGACGATCGCTCCCTGGTAGCCGTACGCCGTAAGGTATTCGGCGACCGTTTCAAAGCCGCAGACGACGTCGACGGCATTTCCGTCTTTGTCGTTTACAAAGAGCTTGACTACGGTGCCTCCGAAGTCGCTGATAACGGGAGACACCCCGCTTGAGTTGGAGAGCTTATATGTGAACACTTCCCTCCCGTCGGGGGTGCAGCCGAATGAGTTCTTCTCTATCATACCGTCACCTCAATCAACGTAACCGTCGGGGTTCATATCCTGCCAGCGCGCAAGATCGACGCACATATCTTTGATATTCTTCTCCGCTTTCCAGCCGAGCATACGATATGCTTTTTCAGGGTTTGCATAGCACTCTCCGATGTCACCGGGACGGCGGGGGGCTATCTTATAATTGACTTTCTTTCCGGACGCTTCCTCGTATGATCTTACTATCTCAAGAACGGAGTAACCCGTGCCGGTCCCTACGTTGAAGTAGTCGATACCCGCGTGATCTCTTGCGTATTTCAGAGCGCAAAGATGCGCTTTTGCAAGGTCTACAACGTGAATGTAGTCGCGAACTCCCGTTCCGTCCGGCGTGTCATAATCATCGCCGAAGACAGACAGACATTCGAGCTTTCCGGCAGCGACTTTTGAAACGTAAGGAAGCAAATTGTTCGGTATTCCCCTCGGGTCCTCACCGATAAGTCCCGACGGATGAGCGCCGATCGGATTGAAGTATCTGAGTATCGCAACGCTCCACTCAGGGTCCGATACACATATATCGGAAAGTATCCGTTCGATCATCAGCTTCGTTTCACCGTACGGATTCGTCGTCGAGAGCGGAAAGTCCTCGCTGATCGGCACCGATTTAGGAAGTCCGTATACCGTCGCGGAAGAAGAGAAAACGATCTTTTTCGCGCCGTATTCCGACATAAGCTCGCAAAGATTCAGCGTGCCGGTAAGGTTATTATGATAATACATCATCGGTTTTGCCACCGATTCTCCGACAGCTTTGAATCCGGCAAAATGAATGACGGACTCGATCTTATTTTCTTTAAATACCTTTTCGCACTCCTCTTTATCAAGAAGATCTGCTTTATAGAACTTCGGACGTTTTCCCGTGATCGCCTCTATTCTGTCGAGAACGCATATCTTTGAATTTGAAAGGTTATCGAGGATCACAAGATCTTCGCCTGCTTCAATAAGCTCAACAACTGTGTGAGAGCCGATAAAACCGGTACCGCCGGTAATTAGAATCGCCATTTTGATTATCTCCTTGATAAATTGAGTTCGTGCTTCCGGAAATTATTTCCAAAGACCTCTCGGATATACTCCCGATTCAATAAGTCCGTTGATCTTAGCGACGACTTCGGGCTTATCGTCGTGATACGTTACGCCGTACCAGCGCGCAGACGTCTCGATGACTTTTACGTCGCAGTAACCGCGTCCGCGCAGCGCGCCGACAACGTTCGGAAGATAGCACTCGGATTTGAGCGGCTCGCGGTCGGGGTCATTGATGAACTTATCGAACTCTTCCGCGGCGCCTTCAAACAGACCGCTTGTGAATCCCCAGAAGTTCATGGAAACGAGAGTGTCGTTCCCGAGCATGACCTTTCCGCCGTTCTCATCCTCGAAACTTGCGCCGTCCGCTTCTTTATAAATCTTAGTTCTTTCAACTATATCTGTGAGCATTCCGTCGCCGTCGGTATGGCAAATACCGCGCGCAACGCTTCCGTTGTCGGTAAGAGTGTTACCGAGACGGTAACCTATCATACAGAAGTGACGGCCGTCCGTGTTCTTGATAAATTCAGCGGCTTTTTCATAAGCGTCTCTGCCGTAAAAATCATCGGAATTGATGACGGCAAAGCTGTCGGTTCCGATAACGTCCTTTGCGCAAAGGACGGCGTGATTCGTTCCCCACGGTTTTACTCGGTCAGACGGGATCTTTGAAGGATCAACTATCTTGTCGAGCGCCTGGAAAGCGTATTCAACTTTGATCTTACCTTCGATCCTTTTACCGATCGTCGATCTGAAGTCTTCGTAGTTTTCTTCTTTGATGATGAAAACAACTCTGTCAAATCCGGCTTTGATCGCGTCATATACGGAAAAGTCAATAATAAACTCACCGTCCGGCGTGATGGGGTCGATCTGCTTGAGTCCGCCGTAGCGGGAGCCCATTCCTGCTGCAAGTACGAGTAATGTCATAGCGCACCTCTTATGTAATATAAAATTTAAATATTAAAACAAATTATCTCGAATATATATTATAAATCAAATTATCAAGTTTGTAAAGACAGATAATAGATGTTTTTTCAAATATGCGGTTAATTTTTAAAAACACCTTGACAAATCGACGCCTTTCTGTTATACTTGTAAAGCAAATCGCTTTACACTCTGACGAGAGGGATCTATGTTTCAAAAAGATATGAACATTTCCCTGCTCCTCGATTTCTACGGAGACATCCTTCCGGAAAGGCGTCGCGAGCTTATCACGATGTACTATGACGAGGATCTCTCGCTTTCGGAGATCGCGGATATAGCGGGTATTTCCCGCCAGGGAGTAAGGGAATCGATAAAGAAAAGCGAAGCGGAGCTTACAAAGCTTGAAGATACGCTCGGACTTGCAAAAAGGTTTGAGGATCTTAAAGCAAAGCTTCAAAACATTGAGCATTCGCTTGACAGCGCAATAGAAGACGCCGATAACGAAATTCTTCGCAAAATGCTGATCAGCGTTAAAGGCGAGATAGAAAGACTTGATATTTAAGGAGGATTGCCTATGTATGAAAGCTTGACCGAAAAGCTTGCGAACGCTTTCAAGAAATTCAGAAACAAAGGCAAGCTTACCGAAAAAGACGTCAAGGAAGGAATGCGCGAGATAAAGCTTGCCCTTCTTGAAGCTGACGTCAACTTCAAAGTCGTAAAAGAGTTTATAAACAAAGTCAGCGAAAGAGCTGTCGGCGTAGAAGTGCTCGAGAGTTTGCTGCCCGCGCAGCAGGTCGTCAAGATCGTAAACGAAGAGCTTACCGCTCTTATGGGTCAGACGCAAAGTAAACTT
>JAFXNX010000301.1 GCA_017529175.1 Clostridia bacterium | reverse complement strand
GCGCTGTCCGCCTGCATCGCGGGGTATGTGCCTCAAAAGATACTTTCGGGCGAATATGAAGAGGCAAGATCCATGGCGCTTCGTATGAAAAACATATTCGGCGCCGAAAATTATTATCTTGAGATACAGGATCACGGTCTGCCGGAAGAAAAGACTGTAAATGAAGGTCTTTTGAGTCTTTCCGAGGAATGCGGGATCGGACTTGTCGCCACCAACGACGTACACTATCTCAACAAAGCGGATGCGGAGAGCCAGGACGTCCTCATGTGTATCCAGACAAATGAGATCGTCACAAACGAGCGCGCTCTCGCGTTTCCTACAAAAGAGTATTACTACAAATCGACGGATGAGATGAGCCGTCTTTTCGCATCGTACCGCGGCGCGGTTGAGAACACCGAAAAGATCGCCTCAATGTGCTGCTTCGATTTTGACTTTTCAAACAGATTATTACCCCGTTACGTCTGCCCCGGAAATGAAGCTGCAGACGACTATTTAAAGAAACTCGCGCTGAGCGGATTTGAAGAAAAGCAAAGCGCCGGAAGAATCGTTTTTGACGACAAATACAGTCGTAAAACATATCTTGACAGGATAGATGACGAGCTCTCTGTTATATCTCAAATGGGGTATTCGGAGTATTTCCTGATAGTTTGGGACTTCGTTTTCTTTGCAAAGAGCCGCGGTATTTCGGTCGGTCCCGGAAGAGGATCGGGAGCCGCGAGTCTCGTTGCGTTTCTTATCGGTATAACCGACATTGATCCGGTAAGATTTGACCTTATATTTGAGAGCTTTCTTAATGTCGATCGCGTCAGTATGCCGGACTTTGATATCGACTTCGCCGATAACAGACGCGAAGAAGTGATCGACTATGTTAAACTGAAATACGGAGAAACGCACGTTTCTCAGATCATAACGTTCGGCACACTATCCGCAAGGGCGGTGGTCAGAGACGTCGGACGCGCTCTCGGTATGCCTTATCAGACAGTTGATCAGGTGGCGAAAATGATACCGAGGGAACTCAACGTAAAACTTGCGGATTCGATAAAAGCAGGACCTCTTGCGGAAAAATATAACGAAGACGCGGACGTAAGACGTCTTATCAACACGTCTCTTGCGCTCGAAGGAATGCCGAGGCACGCATCGACCCACGCCGCCGGCGTCGTTATAACAGATAAACCCGTATACGAGTACGTCCCGCTCGCATCGAACGGCGGCAATATGCTGACGCAGTTCGATATGGATACGGTGGCGGAGCTCGGACTTCTTAAATTTGATTTCTTAGGGATCAGATATTTAACCGTAATTGCAGATGCAGAAGAGCAGATAAAAAGACGGGATCCCGCTTTCTCTGTTGAGAAGATCCCGTTTGACGATAAACAAACCTATAAACTGATATCAAAAGGAAATACCGAAGGCGTATTTCAGCTCAACTCCCAGGGGATGAGAGCAAAACTTACGCAAATGAGACCGGAGTGCTTTGAAGATATTATCGCCGCGATAGCGCTTTACAGACCCGGGCCGATGAAGTCCGGCGCGGTCGACGCATACGCGGAAAACAAGCACGACAGATCAAGGATAAATTATCCGACCGAGAAACTCGCGCCGATCCTTGACTCAACTTACGGATGCCTCGTTTATCAGGAGCAGGTAACACAGATATTCCGCGAACTTGCCGGATATTCGTTCAGCAAAGCAGATAACGTGCGAAGAGCTGTCAAAAAGAAAAAGGCCGACGTTATCGAAAACGAGAAGGTAAACTTCATCAAAGGCGCTGTGGAAAACGACATACCGGCGGAAGTGGCGGAAAAGATTTTTGCCGATATCGAAGGCTTTTCGAGCTACGCGTTCAATAAAAGTCACGCGACAGCGTACGCTGTCACCGCGTACAGGACCGCCTATCTGAAAGCTCATTATTTGAAAGAGTATTACAGCGCTCTTATTTCTTGTGAAGTCTCGTCAGAACAGAGTGTCGGCGATTATATAGGCGAGCTGAAACGGTACGGAGTGAAAATTTACGGACCAGATGTAAATTTCAGCCTTGCATCGTTCAGCACGGGCGATGACTGCATCAGATTCGGTCTTAATTCCATATCAGGCGTCGGACGTCCTCTTGTCGAGTTCATACTCAGAGAGCGAAAGGATGGCGGTGCGTTTTCGTCACTTGACGATTTTGCCCTCAGATGTTCGCACTCGGATCTCAATCGCAGACAGTATGAAATGCTTGTAAAGTCCGGAGCGCTCGACACATTCGGTATAAACAGAAACGCGCTTCTTGCCATGACCGATACTGTCTTTGACTGTATTGCAAAAGAGTCCGGATCGGTCGGCGGTCAGATCGATCTTATGTCCCTTCTGGGGGATGATGCGTCACCGTCACGGTTTACTGTACCGGACGTTCCGGATCTTTCTGAATACGATAAGCTCCGTTTTGAAAAGGAAAGTCTCGGAGTCTATGTCAGCGGAAACCTCATCGGAAGATATTCGGATCACATATCAAAGCTCGGAGCAAGTCTTATAGGAGACGTAATCAAATCAGTATCGGATGAGAACAACGACGCTTCGCGTTATAACGACGGCGACAAAATAACGGTAGCGGGTATCGTTACGAGAATAACGAACAAAAAGACAAAAAAGGGTGACCCGATGTCCTTCGTATCTATTGAAGATTCGACGGGAGAGATCGAGTGTATAATGTTCTCAAACACTCTTGCAAAATACTCATATATGGTTACCCTTAATTCCCCGATAGCAATAAACGGCACCGTTTCGGTAAAAGACGACGACGTATCGCTTATTGTAAACAGCGTCGTATCGCTTGAGGAGAACGATACGGAAAAGAGGGGTACCGATAGCAGAGTTCTCTATATAAAAATAGACCGTATAGGCAGCGAGCTTTATAACTTGCTCCACGAGATCATTCTTTGTG
>JAFXNX010000300.1 GCA_017529175.1 Clostridia bacterium | reverse complement strand
GCAAGTCGCCGATAAGCCCGAAATAAATATTCGAAGCTATTATTTTCGGATGATTCTTGTCTTCAATGATCCCTTTCAGTTCTGAATACGGCCACGATTTGCCGAAAGCTCTGTCGTACTCGAGAGCGCATCTCAGCGCGTCGCTCCATGCCGCTATCGCTTCCTCTTTTCTGACCTGCCCGAAGATAGATATCCTTCTTGCTCTTTGCCACATAAGCCATGAACATTCATTGTAGCTTTCTACCGCAGCAGCAACAGACAGCATTTCCGCTTTTTCATAATTGCGGCTTTCTCTGGCGATCTCATAAAGAGCGTAGATCCTTGTTATTGGATATAACGGAAGCTCCGCGGCAAGTGCCTCCGCCTTTTCATACTCGCCTTTCAGATCGTAATAAAATATCATCTCGAATCTCGATTGAGCGAGGCGTGTCGGATCATTATCGTGATTTTTAACAGAAACCAGCGTTCTGAAACCTTTTGACCACAATTCTTCAAACTCTTCGTCGGGGATCTCATAACTGCCGCGCACTTTGCCGCTGTACAAATAAAGATGTATCCAATCGGCATATTTTATCTTCATCTCGTAATTCAGCGGATACTTTTTAAGAAATTCTTCGATCAAACCAGCAATTCGATACGATCGCCTTTCATGTGCAGTGCCACCGCACTGACCGTTTTGAATAGCTTTGATCTCTTTTATCAGTGTCTCGCGGTCATCTTTTTCGCTCATCCCCGCTCCGAGCAGACAGTCGGTAGTTACCCCGAGTACACCGGAGATTGGAAGAAGCAGAGACAAGTCGGGGCAATATGCGTCGCATTCCCACTTTGAAACGGACTGCGCGGATACTCCGAGCGCGTCCGCGAGATCGCTCTGTGAAATATCGGCTTCATTCCTAAGCAGCTTGAGCCGTTGTCCGAAACTTAACATTGATATCATTCCTTTCGTATTTTGATTTGAAAAATACGAGGCCTCGTTCTTTCATGCTTATTCTATCAAATCGTTGCGCAAATGTAAACATAGCATTTGGCGAGTGAAAATATATATTCGAGCAAAAATATCGTTTGAATGGTTCCGCTGCGCATACCGAAGACATAGTCTTAAGTTTACGGCGGGTATCCCTTTCGAGGTACCCGCCGTTTTGTTTATAGAGGTATATGGGTGAAATGTGCGCTGTCCGTTGTGCAAACGACGCCGTGAGTATTGTATGTTCCGTTGTCTTTGCAATCCTCTCTCATTTTGTGACCTTCATACTCTTCAATGTTCCCGCTGAATAATGCGATCATAACGATGATGATGAGCAAGAACACTAAAAGAACAGCCAGTATCATAATTATGTCTTTCATAATTGCACTTGTTATTCAAGCGCGTCGAGCCGCGCCTTGCACGCTTTGAAACGCTCTTCGCGGGTAAAGAAGTTGTCGTTATCTTCTATTACGGCGTTATAACTGCGAAGCGGAAATTCTTTTATCATTTCAAGAGATTTGTCGAAGTCTTTTTGATCGATCAGTCCCGACGCGAGAAATTCTTTTATGTCGCCGTACAGTTCCTCGCCGAGTTTTGTCAACTCCTCGAGAGCGTCAAGAGCTTCACTCGTTCTTTCAAGCGCCAGCAAGTCGCCGATAAGCCCGAAATAAATATTCGAAGCTATTATTTTCGGATGATTCTTGTCTTCAATGATCCCTTTCAGTTCTGAATACGGCCACGATTTGCCGAAAGCTCTGTCGTACTCGAGAGCGCATCTCAGCGCGT
>JAFXNX010000299.1 GCA_017529175.1 Clostridia bacterium | reverse complement strand
TTTGTCGCGCTCGCCTGCGAGAACGGAATGGACATCTTCCGCGTCTTTGACGCGCTCAACGACCCGCGCAACCTCGAAGCGTCGGTAAAAGCGATCAAGAAATACGGCGGTATCTGCGAGTGCGCGTTCAGCTACACGAAGAGCCCCGTACACAACGAAGAGTATTTCGTAAATCTCGCGCTCGACTTCCAGTCGATGGGCGCGGACGTCATCTGCATCAAGGATATGGCGAATCTGCTTCTCCCTTATGAAGCGTATTCGCTTATCAAGAAGATGAAGGACACTCTGGCGATCCCGGTACACCTTCACACGCACAACACCACCGGCACGGGAGATATGACGAACCTCAAGGCGGCGGAAGCGGGAGTCGATATCGTCGACTGCGCGCTCTCCCCGATGGCGAACGGTACCTCGAACCCCTCGACGGAATCCCTCGTCGCAACGCTCAAAGGCACCGATCGCGACACGGGACTCGACCTGACGCTCCTGTCCGAGGCGGCAAAGCATTTCCGCACTGTCGCCGACAAGCTGAAAGCGGACGGTATCCTCGACCCGAAGGTGCTGAACGTAGATACGAAGACGCTTCTTTACCAGGTTCCGGGAGGCATGCTCTCGAACTTACTCAAACAGCTCAAGGAAGCGAAGGCGGAAGAAAAGTTCTACGACGTTCTCGCGGAAGTTCCGAGAGTAAGAGCGGACTTCGGTTATCCTCCGCTCGTCACTCCCACGAGCCAGATAGTCGGCACACAGGCGGTGCTCAACATCCTCATGGGCGAGAGATACAAGATGATCACGAAGGAATCGAAAGGACTCCTTCGCGGCGAGTACGGCGCGCTTCCGGGAGAGGTCAACGAGGACGTAAGACGTCTTGCGATCGGCGACGACGAGGTCATCACCTGCCGTCCTGCGGATCTTCTCGAGCCGGAGCTTGAAAAGTACCGCAAAGAGGCGGGAGATCTTGCAAAGTCCGAAGAGGACGTACTTTCGTACGCGCTCTTCCCGCAGGTCGCTCCGAAATTCCTCGAAAAGAGGAACGCGGGACTTACCGCGAAGAAGAAGTCCGACCCCGACGCCGTCCGCGTGATCTACGTCGACGACAGATCGAACTAATTTTACAAAAATATAAAAAAGGGTAGATATTTTGATTTCTTTGTGTTATAATCAATAAATCAAGCACCCTGACGCGCCGTCACTTCGACGCGCGATATAATGAGAAATACAGAAAGGCAGATTTACGAGAATGGCAAAAGAGGCAAAAACCAATCCGAGAGACGAACGCAAGAGCCAGAAGGCTGAAAGAAAATCAGCTGCAGCGGCGGCGGCGAAAAAGAAGTCCCGTAAGAATATGATCGTTTTCGTGTGCATCCTGGTGGTACTCGCTATGTTCGCGGCACTGCTCATATTCAACAAGTGCTCGACAAGCGGCGCAAAGGAAAGAAACACCGTAGTTGCGTCAACTGCGAACTTCGAGGTCACACAGTCGATGTTGACTTATATGTTCAACACGTCATATAACACATACGCTAATTACTACAGCAGCGATACGGACGGTTTCAGCTCCATGGTCGAAAGCGTCAACAGCCGCGGTCAGTATTACGATTACTTCCTCAGCTCCGCAAAACAGCAGGCGGAACAGTACCTCGTTCTTTGCGAGCTGGCAAAGGAAGCGGGCATAACTCTTGACAAAGAGGACTATGCCGAGATCGACGAGGTCATCGACAATTACAAGCAGACACAGCTCTCGTATTCGCAGAGCAACAGCGCGTACAGCCTTATGACGTTTGACAAGTTCCTTGAGACTATGTTCGGCGCTACCGTCAACGAGGACGTCGTAAGAGACTGCCTCGAGCTCAGCGAGCTTGCCGCTAAGTATCAGGAGCAGAAGAAGGACGAGCTGACAGCCGACTATACGGACGAGATATGCGAGTCGTATTACGAAGAGAATATCGACAGCTATCAGTACGTGGACTACCTCACCTATACGTTCAAGGATCCCGAACCCGAAACGGAAGACGCGTCTGACGCGGAAGCTGTAGACGGAACGGACGCTGCGGAAACCGAAGCGGCGGAAGATACGGCTGAAGTCGCGGAAGAGACGGAAGCTGAAACGACGGAAGAAGCAGCCGATGACTTGTGGTGGGACGACGGCGCAGACTATGAGGAAGAAACCGAAGAAGTTGCAGCCGACGACGGATCGGAGTCCGATGTCGAACCCGAAGTTGTCGCAGAACCGACGGAAGCCGAGGCAATGGCAAATGAGCTCGCATCCAAGAAGAATGCGGACGCGTTCAATAAATACATGACCGAATACTTCAAGGCGGAAGCTGAGAAGACCGCAGAGGAAGGTGAAGAGATCACGGACGATTCCGTATCAAGCCAGGTCGAAGCTCTTGCAAAGACGAAACAGCTCAAGAGTTCGCTGTCCGACGACGGAGCGAAAGAGTGGGCGTTCGCAGACGGAACGAAAGTCGGCTCGACTTACGTCGTAAAGGACGAAGAGAACGGACAGTACACCGTATATATGATAACGGCAGTCAAGTACAGAGTGGAAGAGCTGACGAAGAACGCCGCTATTCTGTATCTTACCGATGATAACAACGACGGCGACTCGCAGGCGAAAGCCGATGAGATCAAAGCGGAGTGGGACGCGCTTGCGGACAAATCCGAAAAAGCGTTCCTCGAGCTTTGCGAAAAGTATTCCGAGAGCTCTCACAGTCACGTGGAAGAGGGTTACACGAGAGACACATCGGATATCGGCGAATGGTTTTATGAAGACGGCAGAGCTGTCGGCGACGTGGGAGTCATCCATTCCGATGCAAATTCCGCAACGTACATCGTATACTTTGCAGGCGACGGCGAGGAAGGCTGGAAAGCCTCCGTTAAGTCCGCAAAGGCAAGCGAAGACTTCGAGTCGTTCGTCAACGATTACGTCAAGGCTCACATGGTCAACGACGACGAGGAGAATCCCTCGATGGTAACGTTTGACGAAGCTGCGGTCAAGAAGGTCAAACCGATCTCGCTGAGCACGTCAAGTAACTGATCTTGATCTTTCCGGGACATAGACCCGGGATAATACCAAAGGGGCGCGCCCCTTTGAAAATCAATACTGAGGATCCCGGAGACGCTTTGCGTTTCCGGGATCCGCGCTTTATAAATACATATATAAAAATCGCCGGAATGACTGCTGCGGGGAACTTTTTATAAAAGATGGCGTCTCTTTTCTTGACATACGTCTCATTCCGTGATAAATTAGAAATACAGTATATTTATATATTGAAAGGAATCTACAATGGTTTGTCCTCATTGCGGAGCGATTATTCCGGACGACGCCGTATCCTGTGAGAACTGCGGCATACGCCTTGACGTTGACCCGGAGCTTGAAGGTTACATAAAGCTCGACGACTCGGCAAGCGAAGCGGATTCATCCGCGCCGACTTCGACGGGAGACGTTCTGAAAAAGACGTTTTCGTCTGTATTGTTCATAGTATGCGCATCGGTCCAGACCGCGCTCATCCTTTACAATTTCATATCGCTGATCTTCGGATGGGAGACCGGATCTCTTGCAGAGTTCGTTATGAAGGTTTACCGTCAGTTCGGCGGAGTCTCTTTCTGGGTGCCGGACACAGTCCTTAACGCCATCGGAACGCTCATCGTGCTGATCCCCGTTATCCTTATAGCGATAGGACTCTGGCTGACGTTTTTCAGCGCGATCAAAAAAGACGGGGCGCATCTTTCACCCGCCGGACTGGTGGTCGTAAAGGTCAGCCTATACATTATGTTCGTTGCCGCGTCGGGAGCTCTCGTTTATTCTCTTATCCTGCTCGTCAACGCGGGTCAGAGCTTTGAAAAGGTCTTCTCGGCAATGCTCGGAGAAGCCGCTTATGAAAAATATCTTGCGGACTACGTGACAGGTTACGCTTCTTCATCGACCGGACTCGTTGCGGTAATATCCATCGCCGTGATACTGCTGTACGTGTTCTCCGCGATATTCTTCTTCAAAACGAAAAAGACAGTGAACGCGATGATAAAATCGGCAAAGACGGACACCCCGGTGGAAACGGTCTCGATGTTTATCCCCGTACTGCTTTTCTCCGTGGGATTCGTGTTTCTGATATCCGGAACGGTACATATCATATTTGCGGAGTATTTTGCCGCGGGATCCGATCTCGGATTTGCCGCGTGCCTCGCGCTGTACGGCTTCTTTATCCTCTATTTCAGAAGAGAGATGAAGCGCCAGATCGCTCACCTGCGCGAGGAATACAAAGCCGCCATCGCCGCTTTCTTCAAAAGAAAATGACGCGCCGCCATACGGATTTTGGCAACGCTTACACACTGAATATAAAATGATCGAAAGAGTACGGATATGAAAAAGATCATTTCAATTTTACTGATCATTGCGGTCTTTATCTCTTTGTGCGGATGCGCGGAAAGACAGGACGAGCCCGCCGAGCCGTCGGCGTCATACGTTACAGAGATCGAATTCGAAACGTATGAGCCGTCCGCTCCCGAAACTGCGGAACCCGCTCCCGAGACCGAGTCGGAGACAGAGACGCAGACCGAACACGAGCCCGAACCCGAAACGGAGACGGCAAGAGAGATCGTCCATGTTGACGGCTTGACGCTTGATAAATATGAAGTTAATATAACGGTTGGATCATACGATATGCCGTGGGTGACGATGACGCCGTATGACTCCGATGACAAATCGGAGCTATGGTCGTCCGATAATACCGCCGTCGCGACGGTGGATATGTACGGGAATATATACGGCGTCGCCGCGGGCGACTGTACCGTTACCGTTTCGTCCGTCGACAATCCTGCGGCGAGCGCGGCCGTCGCGGTGCACGTCAAGGAAAAACCCGCCGAGACGACATCAGCTCCCGCCGAGACCGCGTCGCCTCCTGCGCAGACTCCTCCCGCCGCAAACGGCGTGACTTATATCGACGGCATACTTATCGCGAACAAAACGTACGCGCTTCCGGCGGACTACGACCCCGGAGTCGATGCGACGGCTTACGCCGCGCTGATGGAAATGTTCGCAGGCGCTTACGCCGAAGGTATAACCCTTTGGGTGGCGTCGGGATACAGATCTTACGACACGCAGGCGTGGCTCTACAACAACTACGTCGCGATGGACGGGAAAGCCGCGGCGGACACCTATTCCGCGCGTCCCGGTCATTCGGAACACCAGACCGGACTCGCTTTCGACCTCAACTACGTCGCCGACTATTTCGCGTCGACGCCCGAGGGTATATGGCTTGCCGCAAACTGCTGGAAGTACGGATTCATCATCAGATATCCCGCGGGCAAAGAGAGCATCACGGGATACAAATACGAGCCGTGGCACGTCAGATACCTCGGCAAGGACGTCGCGAAGAAAGTCTATGAGAGCGGTCTTTGCCTTGAGGAATACCTCGGTATAACTTCGGTTTATTCTTATTAGGGGCGTTGCCCCTAAAACCCCTACCAAAGGGACAAGTCCCTTTGGAAACCCA
>JAFXNX010000298.1 GCA_017529175.1 Clostridia bacterium | reverse complement strand
GAGCAGCATAACGGCAAATGACGCAACAAATATTACGATGATCTTCTTTATGTTATCGCCTCCCGGTATGCAAGCGAATGTCGCGGCATAATTATTTAGTACTATAATTGATACGCCGAAAGAAGGTAATTATTCATGAGTAAATTCAAAAAACTAATCAATAAAGCAAAATATGCCGCCTCTTGCGTGACGTACGGGGAAATGATCGAACTTCATTCCGACAGACTTGCGCTCATCTCCGGATGCAGGCGGCTTTGCGACTACAAAAAAGAGAAGATCGTGCTGGAATTAAAGAATATGAACGTCGAGTTTGTCGGGGAAGACCTCGAGCCTGAGAGTCTTATAAACGGAGAGATGGCGATAAAAGGTATCATCCGGGAGGTAAAATATTTTGATAATTAAGAAACTTATCGACCTTGCGGCGGGCACGAGAAGTATCACCGTTTCAAACGATGCTAAATCCGACCTTTGTGATTATCTGATACGAAACAAAATAGGCTTTGTCCTGAAAGACGCAAAAGATAATACCGTGGTCACCGTCCGCTCATATGACGTAAAAAAGGTATGTCAGCATCTTGAAGGAAAAGTATTTGCCGTCGGAAAAATTCGCGGCATACCGGGTATTTTTATGCGCTATCGCAGGCGGTACGGAGTCGTGATCGGTATTCTCGTCTTTGCATCCCTCGTATACTTTTCTCAAAGATACGTCTGGAAGATCGACGTCTACGGCTGCAAGGCCGGCAGGGAAGAAGAGATCGAGGAAAACCTCGCATCCCTCGGATTTACTTACGGTACAAATATACATAACACCGATTTTGATAAACTGCACAACGACTATCTCAGAACCTTCGACGATCTGTCATGGATATCAGTGAATATGAAAGGGACATGGGCGAGAGTTGAAGTTAAAGATATATCTCTGCCGGAAGAAAGCGATGACGCGGGAGTTGTGAACGTCGTAGCGTCAGAGGGAGGGAAGATCATATCGATAGAGCCGGAACGCGGAAAACCGATGATAAAAATAGGAGACCTCGTATCCGAAGGCGATCTTTTGATCAGCGGGATAATCACGGTCGGAGAGGACGGCGTGAGATATGAGTCGTCGAAAGGAAAAATAATTGCGGAGGTAAGAAGAGAGTTTTCGATCAACATACCTAAAACGAAGGAAGAAAAGAAGTATACCGGCACGGAATTTACGGAAAAATCGGTGCAATTTTTCAAAAAGTCGATAAAAGTTTCGGGAAACTATAGAATTTCCCCCTATGAATATGATAAAATATATAATAAAGAGAGAACTACGTTGTTCGGCGTCATACCGCTCCCTGTATTCACGGAAACGACAGTATACAGAGAATACGAAACGGAGCGCAAAGAAGTTTCATACGATGAAGCGCTTGCGGAATTTGAACGTCAGTATCCGGAAACGCTGAATGACGCGCTCGGCGACGCCTCGATCATCAGCATATCTTGCAAAGAGAGTGAAAGCGACAGCGAGTATATAAGGGAATATGAGCTGATCTGTAAAGCCGATATTTCAGAAAGGCGAAGAATAACCATCAATTAACGGACGGTGATAAAAATTAAAAGGATAATCAAAACGGACAATTCGGAAATGACTTCGAAGATATTCGGAGATTACGATAAGTATTTAAAGAGAATAGAAAAAGAATTTGACGTCAGAATAACGAACAAAAACCCCGACGGCGCGTTCGGTGATTCGATATCCATTGAAGGGGACGACTCCCCCTGCGACCTTGCTTACAAGTGCATATCATATCTCAAGAAGATCGCGTCGGCAAATGATGACGTGACAGATCAGCACGTTGATTACGCCATCAGCATGGTAAACGACGGACGTTTTGACGAGCTTGCCGCATTCGGCGAGGATCTTATCTGCATCACATCGAAGGGGAAGCCCGTCAAAGCAAAAACGCTCGGTCAAAAGAAATATTCAGACGCGATAAAGAACAACACCGTCGTTCTCGGGATCGGTCCCGCGGGAACGGGAAAGACTTATCTTGCGGTCGCAATGGCTGTAAAAGCGCTCCGTTCACACGACGTATCAAGGATTGTTCTGACAAGGCCCGCGGTCGAAGCGGGAGAGCGCCTCGGTTTTCTACCCGGGGACTTACAGAGCAAGATCGACCCTTATCTTCGTCCTCTGTACGACGCGCTATACGATATGCTCGGATTTGAAAACGCGCAAAAGCTGATGGAAAAGCAGATAATCGAGATCGCGCCTCTTGCCTATATGAGAGGAAGAACCCTCGACGACAGCTTCATAATTCTCGACGAAGCGCAGAACACAACGCCGGAACAGATGAAAATGTTTCTGACGCGTCTCGGCAACGGCTCAAAAGCGGTCGTTACCGGCGACCTCACGCAGACGGACCTGCCGGGATCAGCAAGAAGCGGTCTTGCGCAGGCGGTCAAAGTACTCTCCGGTATTGACGATATATCCATATTCTATCTGACGGACAGAGACGTGGTACGCCACAGACTCGTTCAGAAGATAATCGCTGCGTACGAAAAGTATTCTTCGCGAGGCGGCGCGTCATCCGCAAAACAGTTCAAAGCCCGCAGAAGCGACGTGAAAGGAGACAGAAAATGAATTTAAAGATCTATTACTGCAACAAATTGAAAGAAACAAGTCAAACCGTAGGATTCGTATATCTTGTCAACAAAGCGGTAAAAGCGACGCTCGGATATATGAATTTTCCGTACGACTGTGAGATCTCCTTGACTTTCTGCGGCGACGAATACATAAGGGAACTTAATTCAAAGTACAGAAACAAGGATAGCGCTACCGACGTTCTCTCGTTCCCGCTTTGCGATTTCAGGAACGGCGACGAGCCGGATGAAGAACTGAACGAACTCGGCGATATCGTTATAAATCTTGAACGAGCGAAGATACAAGCAGAGGAATACGGCCACAGCATCGAAAGAGAAGTTTCTTTTCTCGCCGTACACTCGACGCTCCATCTGCTCGGACTTGACCATGAACGTTCGAAAGAAGAGGATGAGTTCGTATGCTCTCTTCAGGACGGTATCATGAAAAACTTAAAGCTTGAAAGATAAGGATTTTTATGAAAAAAACAGGATTTATCTCTATAATAGGCAGACCGAACGTAGGTAAGTCAACTCTTCTGAACGCGATTCTCAAAGAGAAGGTCGCCATCGTTTCCTCAAAGCCGCAGACAACGAGAAACAGGATCAAAGGCATCCTCACGGAAGGCGAGAACCAGTTCGTTTTCCTTGACACGCCCGGCGTCCACAACCCGAGAACAAAGCTCGGAGCGTATATGATGAAGTCGGTCAGAACTTCTGTCGGAGCGTCCGACGCCGTTATCCTTATAGTTGAAGCGGGACACTCGCCCGGCGAGATTGAGAAAACTCTTATCGGAAGAGTTAAGAACGTCGAGCTACCGTGTGTGCTCGTACTCAACAAGATCGACCTTGTAAACCGCGAGAAGCTCGCCGAGACGATAACGGAGTACAGCGCGCTCTACGATTTTGACGCGTACGTCCCCGTTTGCGCCGCAAAAGGCAAAAACGTCGAAATAGTTCTTACCGAATGCGAGAAGTTTCTCTATGAATCCGACTGGATGTTCCCGGACGATAT
>JAFXNX010000297.1 GCA_017529175.1 Clostridia bacterium | reverse complement strand
GTCGGGACGACGGCGGACGACGCTCTGGTGATCTTCGAATGCGAAGACGTCAGAGAGGGCTTCGACTTCACAAGGTCTCAGTCCGTAACGGTCGTCACCTCGGAGACGACCGGATTCAAGGTCCCGATTTCGGCGGTCAGGATCGTCGACGGAATCGAGGGAGTCTATATTATCGACGAGATAAAGGTCGGATTCAGAAGGATCGACGTTATCGACGAGTCCGGAGGATTTTATCTCTGTCGTGAGGTTACGGCGGAGGATTTGGCGGAAGAGACCGATAAAGCGGACGAAACGGGGAATACAACGGAAACCGACGCGGATGAGCCGGAGAAAAAGGATGTTCCGTGGCTCAAACAGAACGATCTGATGATAACGGGCGGTACGGGACTGTCGGAGGGGATGACGCATCTTCCTCCGCGAAAGTGAGTGTGACAATGACGGAGAGACAAATACAGATAACGGAGAATTTCAAAAAAGTCAGAGAGAGGATACGAGAGGCGTCCGCGAAGCGCGGCGGAGGGGAGGTGACTCTTCTCGCGGCGACGAAGACCGTTCCCGCGGAGGATATCCTGTTCGCTGCGGAAAACCTCGGACTCACCGCGGCGGGAGAGAATAAACAGCAGGAATTCACCTCAAAATATGACGTGCTCTCGGGCGTGCTTGACTACCAGTTTATCGGACATTTGCAGACGAACAAGGCAAAGTATATCGTCGGGAAAGCGTCGCTGATCCAATCTGTCGATTCTCTACACCTTGCGGAGCGTATCGACGCGCTTGCCGAGGCGGCAGGCGTCGTTCAGGACGTGCTACTCGAGGTCAATATCGGGCGTGAGGAGGCAAAATCGGGATTTCTTCCCGAAGCTGTTGCGGAGGCGGAAGCGCGTATTTCCGAAATGAGGAACGTCAGAACGAGGGGAATCATGGTCATGGCTCCCGTTTGTTCAGAAAAAGACGAATATAGAAAATATTTTAGAGAAACTTACTCAATTTTTATTGACATTTTTCAAAAAAAATCGCATAATATAGAAGAGTATACTTTGTCAATGGGAATGAGCGACAGTTACGTCGAAGCGATCGAGGAGGGAGCGACTCTCGTAAGGATAGGAAGCGCTCTGTTCGGATCGCGAAACTACCGGTGACAGCCAAATCAGACCTGGAAAACAAGAAATATATATTACGGAGGCAATTATGGGACTTATCGACAGAATCAAGAACGTGACCGGCGGTTCTTCCGCGGGGTACGGCGATGACTTCGACGACACCTACTATGACAATTTCGACGAATACGGAGACGGCGTTGAAGATGAACAGAACGGTTTGGGCGGAATGAATCAGTCCAATATCGGCAACATGGGCAACGCGGGTTCCGTGGGAGGCATCAGCCTTTCCGGCTCCGGCACCGCGCTTGAAATGAAGGTTGTCAAGCCCCAGCAGTTTGACAGCGTAACTCAGATCGCTGATCATCTTCTCAACAAGCGTACCGTCGTTCTCAATCTCGAGAACACGAGCAAAGAGACCGCAAGAAGACTTATCGACTTTTTGTCCGGTGTCGCATACTCCATCGACGGTTCAATCAAAAAGATCGCTTCCAACGCATACGTTATTACACCCAGCAACGTGGACGTCGGCGACGCTCAGCTTCGCGTTCCCAAGGCAAAAGAACCGGAACCGGAACCGGCTCCCGAGACCGACGTATTTCCCGAATTCTGATATCAGGATCCGGCTCTGACGGG
>JAFXNX010000296.1 GCA_017529175.1 Clostridia bacterium | reverse complement strand
GCAATTTCGCGTCGAGCGCGGAGAGCGGTTCGTCGAGAAGGAGCACTTTCGGACGGTTGACGAGGACGCGCGCGATCGCGACTCTCTGCTGCTGACCGCCTGACAGGTTCGTTACCTTTCTTTTCTCATATCCTTCGAGGTTCACAAGTTTCAGCATCTCTTTTACCATCGGGTCGATCTTTTCCTTCGGGGTCTTTGAGACGCGCAGACCGAACGCGACGTTTTCGTAAACGTTCAGGTGAGGAAAGAGCGCGTAACGCTGAAAGATCGTATTGACCGATCTTTTGTACGGCGGCACGTCGTTTATCCGCTCGCCGTCAAAAAAAACGTCCCCCTCATCCGGCTTCAGAAAACCGGCTATGATCCTCAGCGTCGTCGTTTTGCCGCATCCGGATCTTCCGAGGAAAGTCACAAATTCCCCGTCGCGGACCGAGAGATCCAGACTGTCGAGAATTTTTTCCCCGTCAAATGAAAGAGTAACGTTTTTAAGTTCGACAATATTTCTGTTTGTCATTTTGCATCCCCCTTTGCGGTAAAAACCCGCGAAAGCCGTAATACAGCTCTGCGCGAACCCACGAACGCCTTTGAAGATTTGGATTTTCTCCGGCTTTACGGCTGAGCCGCAACCCCCGCAAAGAGTTTTTACAGAACCGCCGATCGGCGGACTGCAGTTGCGGTTTCCGGAACGGGCGCCGACAAAATGCGCCAGAACCGTGTTTTTGTTCAAAACTGCCGTACGTGAACGCAGGAAAGCGTGCCTCGGCGGCGGAAAAGGTTTCCGCCCGAACGGACCGTTTACTGACAGACGGTGGGTTCCTCGGGCAATGCCCTGCGTTTTATTACCCGCCGCTTCCTTTGCCTCACGGCGGGTTGTCAGCACAGATGCAAAATCGTGCAAGGTATATGATACAGTTTATGACCTTTTTTGTCAATAGTTATTTTTCACAGTATTAATATGATGGAAACCGCGGCGCGGGGCGTTTTGCACCTCCTTCCGTTCTTGACAAAGCAGGCGCTTTGAGGTATATTGGACGTGAAATTCGAAAAAAGGAGAACCGTTATGAAAAAGTTCATCGCGCTCGCTCTTGCGATCCTCACGCTTATATGTCTTGTCGCATGCGGCCCGACCGCCGATAACGACGGCGAGGAAAAAGATACGAAAGCCGTGACCGCAGACGCGGGAGAAGCGACCGCAGAAGCGGGATCGGATACCGCCGGGGCGCCCGATACCTCAGATATAGAAGACGAGGGGAAAGCCGATCTTACCGGCAAACTCGTATTCATCGATCCCGACGGAGAGAAAATCATTCGCGGTCTGTCGCTCTCCGGGAACAGATCGGGTACCACGGAATTCAATTCAAAAGAGCCCGCGGACGAGGGGATCCGCTGTGTATTCGAGTTGAACGAGTACGTCGGAATCGTTTTGGATACTGAACAGGGTACCGTGTCGGTATACGTTCTCAAGCACCGCGACGATCAGAGCTCGTATGGCTCGTATGAGGCAAGAGAACTATGCGATTTGGACGACTTCGTCACCCTTGGTGATCTTGAGCTTGAAGAGGACGGAAGTTGGGGCGAGTTCTACGTGAATCCCGAAGACGCGGAGCCCGGTTATTATGACCTGGTCTTCACCGTCGGCGG
>JAFXNX010000295.1 GCA_017529175.1 Clostridia bacterium | reverse complement strand
GTTCACAAGGTCCCAATAGGGCGCTTTCTTTTTGGCAGGGGCACAAAGGCTCTTTTAATGACACGCGGAGCGTGTCCGGAGGATCGCGAGTCCGCGCCTCCGGGGGAGGATGAAGCGGACGAGGGATCTCGAAGCGGTCGAAATCGGCAGCGAAGATTGATCGAAGCGGCAGACGATTTCGGGTACCGCGAGCGTGCCGAAGAACGACAGTTCTTCGGACGAGCCTCTCCCCTCCCAAACGTCCCAAAATTATCCGGCGACACCGAATCACCCTTATTACCGCAGCGCTCTTAAGGGGCGTTGTTTTATTGGTCAAAAACTGTCCGACGTATTGAATTCTCTTCCGCTTTCGGTTATAATAAAAGGCGAACGAACACATACGGGAGAATTAATGGATATCACCGGAATTGACAATTTAGGTCTTGAACGGGTGCTGAGGCGCGGAAGCGGAGAGATAATCGAAGAGCGCGGCGACGCGTCCGCCGGCGAAGCGCTGCTCGACCGTTATATCGGATGTGACTGCGATCTTTTGATGGTCCCGGATCATGCGCTCGGAATTAAGGCGTTCGAGCGGTACGGTTTCTCGGGAAAGCTCGAGTGTTATCAGGTCGCGTACTACGGAGAGGCGCCGCAGGCCGAATCTGCTCTTTCAGTCAGGAGCGCAAGTGAGGACGATCTTCCGATGCTGACGGAAAGTTATCATCTTATAAGTCCCGAAGAGCTAAAAAGAGTCGTCGAAAGAAAGTCTGTTCTTCTCGGGTATCATGAAGAACGGCTTGTCGGCTTTATCGGAGAGCACCTTGAAGGAAGCATGGGGATACTTTACGTGTTTCCCGAATACAGACGCCGCGGCTTCGGCGCGTCTCTTCAGAAGCATCTGATCGCGAAGACGATGGAAAAGGGATTTATCCCGTTCGGTCAGGTGGAAAAGAGCAACCTCAAATCATTAAGACTTCAGAAAAAGCTCGGGATGACAATATCCGATAAAATGATCGTATGGATGTGGAAATAGGCTTTCAGATCAGCGCTATACAACGGAGCAAATAAAGAATAACGTTCAACTAGATATACAAGGAGGAAAAGCAATGAATAAAACGATAGCTAAGATCGGATCGGCGACGGTTGCGGCGAGCGTATTTTTGTTCGCGGCATTTTTGATAGCGGACTTCCGCTTCGGATCATACCTTGTGTGTATGTTTTTGCCGATCGGTTACATACTGATGGCGTCGGGGTTTCATTTTGAATGCCGTAAAGAAAGACAGGTTGCCTCGAGCGCCGGTCTTGTATTCGCCGCGATATACGCGCTGCTGATCTTTCTCGTTTACTTTGCGCAGACGACGAGCGTGAGAACGGAAGAACTGACAGCGCAGGCGGAGCGCATACTCGATTACAGAATGGGCGGGCTGCTTTTCAACTACGACCTTCTCGGATACGGAACGATGGCGCTTTCAACTTTCTTCTTCGGTCTTTCGACAAAGGCGTTCAGCAAAGCGGACAAGTGGCTGAAGCGTCTTCTTATGATACACGGGATCTTCTTTGTCAGCTGTTTCGTTATGCCGATGACAGGGATTTTCTCGAGTATGGCGACGGGAGAGGCGGGAAACGGCGGAACGATCGCGCTTTTGATCTGGTGCGCCTACTTCTTCCCGATCGGATTACTCTCCTATCATCACTTTTCTAAAGCAAAGTATTGATCTTTGATGTAAAGAAATGATTTTAACAGAGGATATAATATGTTTGAAAAAGAAAGAAAACAAGCGTATGAGGCGGCGTCGGAGCTTTGCGACACGGCAAAACTGAAACCGGGCCAAATACTTGTCGTCGGCTGCTCTTCGTCGGAGATCTGCGGAAACCGTATCGGCAGCACATCAAACCTTGAGGCGGCAATGGCGGTCTTCGACGGTATATACACGGCGCTTAACGAAAGAGGCGTATATCTTGCCGCGCAGTGCTGCGAGCACCTGAACCGCGCTATAGTTATTGAAAGAGCGGCGGCGACGAACCTTGACGAAGTATACGCCGTACCTAAACCGAAAGCGGGCGGGTCTTTTGCGACTGCCGCATACGCTCGCTTGAACGATCCCGCGGTTGTTGAAGAGATACGCGCCGACGCGGGGCTTGACATAGGCGATACGTTTATCGGTATGCACCTCAAAAGAGTTGCGGTCCCCGTCAGACTTGAGAATAAAGTTATCGGCTCGGCGCGCGTTACCGCGGCGCGCACACGCCCGAAATACATCGGCGGCGAACGCGCGGTATATGATGAAAAAATGAAATGAGATGGTCTGCCTCAACAGATCATCAAACTAACGATATGAAGCGAACAGGGAGATACGAATGAAAAATATAGTTGAAGCACTGATAGAGATACCGCTCCACTCCAAGAACAAATATGAAGTGGACGAGGTGACGGGAAAGATACGGCTTGACAGAGTTCTTTACGCGTCAATGGTCTACCCCACCGAGTACGGCATCATCGAGGGTACACTGGCGCCGGACGGCGACCCGCTCGATATTCTCGTGATAAGCGACAATCCGACGTTTCCCGGGTGTCACGTTCCCGCGAGAGTTCTCGGATATCTTGAAATGATCGACGGAGGAAAGGTCGACTATAAGCTGATCTCGGTCGTCGACTGCGACCCGAGATACGCGGACTATCACGACCTGAAAGAGCTTCCGAGTTTCATACTGAAAGAAATAAAGAACTTCTTTGACAACTACAAGGTGCTTCAAAAAGTCGAAGTGACGACCGGCGATTATCACGGAAAGCACGCCGCTATAAAGATCATCGAAGAATGCAGAGCAAGATATAACGAAGCGAAATGAAGAAAGTACCACGGGAGAATTATAAAGACTTTGTTTCACTCGCCGCGGCAAACAGCGCAAACAGAGTCTATCCGCTGTCCGTTTCGCAAATGGTCCAAACGGGCGATATATATACGGACGCAGACGCCGTACTGTTCCACCATTACTGCGGTTTCGGCTATATAACGGGAGAGGCGTCGGAACGTTTTTTGAACGAGATTTTCAACGAGATGATCTCTTCCCGCAGCGGCAGAAGACTCGTTATCATTACGGATAATGAAAGGGTCTCCTCGTTTTTCGGTGAAAAAGGCATGACGGTCAGAGAGAGGATAGAGTACAAATATGCAAAGAATATTTGTATTCCACAAGTCCTGCCCGACGGCTTTGAGACAGCAAGGATCGACGAAGAGAACATATCGGAAATCAAAGGGAGAATAATCCCTTCCTTCTCATGGGAAAGCGGCGAGCGCTTTCTGACAAACGGTTACGGTTACGTCGCGCTTCACCGCGGAAAGGTATGCGCAGTATCATTTTCATCGGCTGTCAGCTCCGACGAAGTCGATATCGGCGTTGAAACGCGCGATGAATACCGGGGAAAAGGACTTGCCTCAGCGCTGAGCGCCAAAATGTGCGAGCATATTCTGAACACCGGAAAAAGACCCGTATGGGCTCACGACGCTTCAAATACCGCCTCGATGAAAACTGCTCTCAAGTGCGGATTCACAATCGACAAGATAAACAAAACCGTCCGCGCCGATTGACCGCGGAGCGATATATTCCACAAACGCAGAACACGCCTCTTTTCAGAGGCGTGTTCTGCGTTTCAGACTGCAGACAAAGTCTGCAGTCTGAGGCAGAGTGAGAGAAACGCAGGTAGATTTTGCTATCTCGTCATCGTCGGCGTAGTAGTCTACGTTAGAGGACGAGATCGCAAAAAGGCAATGATGGCGGGCATTTTGCCCGCCATTGATCGTTTGTTTGCGTTATCTGTTTGTGTCTGTTATGCTTGCGTCGTCTTTTTGGCTTTTCCTTATCATTGCCGCTCTAACAAGTTTGTCTTCGCTCT
>JAFXNX010000294.1 GCA_017529175.1 Clostridia bacterium | reverse complement strand
TTCTCTCAACGCTCATCGTCTCGGGCATCGTGAGGATGATGCGGTAGCCTTTCGCCGCGACGATCGCGGCGAGGCCGATCCCGGTGTTGCCCGAGGTCGGTTCGATAATGACGGAGCCCTCTTTGAGAAGGCCTTTTTCCTCCGCGTCCTCGATCATCGCTTTAGCGATCCTGTCCTTCACGCTTCCGGCGGGATTGAAGTATTCGAGTTTGACGACGAGTTTTGCCTCGAGCGCAAGCTCGCGCTCGATATTCGTTACCTCCACCAGAGGCGTGTTTCCTATAAGTCCGAGTGTTCCTTTATATATAGCTGACATTTTTATTATCTCCTTTTCGATATATGTAAACTTGAATTTTATGCGTTAATTGCGTTAAGGCCGGCTTCGAGATCGGCGATTATATCGTCTATGTGCTCGGTGCCGATCGAGAGACGGATCGTGCTCTCGTGGATGTCCTGCTCCTCAAGTTCCTCGTGCGAGAGCTGAGAATGTGTCGTCGTTGCGGGGTGTATCACAAGACTCTTTACGTCCGCAACGTTTGCCAGAAGCGAGAAGATCTTAAGCGCGTCGATAAAGCGCCACGCTTCCTCTCTGCCTCCTTTGACGTCGAACGTGAAGATCGAGCCGCCGCCGTTCGGAAAGTATTTTTCGTAGAGCGCGTGCTGGGGATGATGCGGCAGCGACGGATGGTTTACCTTTTCGACGAGCGGATGGTTCGAGAGGTATTCGACTACCTTCTTCGTGTTTTCCGCGTGGCGTTCAAGACGGAGCGAGAGTGTTTCGACTCCCTGCAGAAGCAGAAACGCGTTGAACGGGGATATCGCCGCTCCCGTGTCGCGGAGAAGTATCGCTCTGATATACGTAACGAACGCCGCAGGACCTGCCGCCGCGGTGAACGATACGCCGTGGTAGCTCGGGTTGGGGGCGGCAATATTCGGGTACTTTTCGGGACTCCAGTTGAAATTTCCCGAGTCGACTATGATGCCGCCGAGCGTCGTGCCGTGTCCGCCGAGGAACTTTGTCGCGGAGTGAACTACGACGTCCGCTCCGTGCTCTATGGGACGGATAAGATAGGGAGTTCCGAAAGTGTTGTCTATCACGAGCGGTACGCCGTTTGCGTGCGCTATTTCAGAGAGCGCGTCGATATCCGGTATATCGCTGTTCGGGTTGCCGAGCGTTTCTATGAATATCGCCTTCGTGTTCGGCTTTATCGCGCTCTTCACTTCGTCAAGATCGTGTACGTTGACGAAAGTCGCGTCTATGCCGTATTGCGGAAGAGTGTGTGCGAGGAGATTGTAGCTTCCTCCGTAGATCGTCTTCTGCGCTACGATATGCTCGCCCTTCCGCGCCAGCGCCTCGATCGTGTACGTTATCGCCGCGGCGCCCGACGCGACGGCGAGCGCGGCGACGCCTCCTTCAAGGGCCGCGACACGCTTTTCAAGAACGTCCTGCGTGGAGTTCGTCAGTCTTCCGTAAATGTTTCCCGCGTCCGTAAGTCCGAAACGCGCCGCCGCGTGAGCGGAATCGTGGAAAACGTAGCTCGTGGTCTGGTATATCGGCACCGCGCGGGAATCGGTCGCGGGATCCGCCGCTTCCTGTCCGACGTGTAACTGCAAGGTTTCAAATTTGTATTCGCTCATTGTTTTCTTCTCCTTTGATAATGTTTGGTTATATCGTCGCTTCGGTCATAAAAATACCGGAAGTTTCATTTGAACTCCCGGGCGAGCGGCATACGGCGAATTTGCGCCTGTCATTCATGAAGCGCGACGCGACGTGTCGAGCGCTTCCAGTCTGCCCGGGAGATAAGCATTCGGCAACACATATAATTTTTCTGATATTTTGCTTCTGTTCCTGACATTGTTCGCGCCTCCTTTGTTTTCTGTGATCTCATTGTACCACAAGTTTCCGGATTTGTAAAATCGTTTATAATTATTATCGGTGATAACCTATGATTATCACCGATAATTCTCATATTTCTTTATATTTCAAGAGTTCGTTTACATACTCTTTGCCGTACTCCGAAAGCGCGGCGCCTTTTCTTACTATGTATCCGATCGTGAGCGGATCTTCTTCCTTCATTTTAATTGATACGAGTCCCTGAATTATCGAGTCCGCCTTTGAGAGCATCCCGCATCCGACGGAATATCCGCCGAGTCTTGCCATCAGCTCCATAGTCGTTGCCCTGTCGTCCGATTTTATCATTTTATCGAACGAGTGATCCGCGAGCGCTTCCTCGGGAATATAGAAGTTGCCCTCGCTCGTCTGGTCGAAAGATATGCAGGGATAGTCCTTCATTTCTTCTATGGATATCTCGCTCCTTCCGGCAAATTCGTGATCGTGCCAGACGTAGACGTACGTTTCCCTTCGCATAAGAGGGGTGAACTCAAGCTGATAATCACGGAAGAACTTTTTGATCAGCGCCTCGCTCGAGCCCGAAAAAGAGATTATCCCGACCTCGCTCTTGAGGCTTCCCACGTCGTCGAGAACTTCCTTCGTTTTCGTCTCGTGGATCGAAAAAACGTACTTTTCCGGATCGAATTTCTTTATAAGGTCGGTGAACGCCTGTATTGCAAAATTATAGTGCTGCGTCGACACTGAAAACTTTTCCTTATCTCCGCCGCCCGACAGATAACGGTCCTCGAGTATCCCGTACTGCCCGACTGCTTTTTTTGCGTAAGTGAGGAACTCGCGCCCCTCGTCGGTCAGCGAAATGCCTTTGTTAGTCCGCTCAAAGATCGCGATGCCGAGTTCGTCCTCAAGCTCGCGGATACTCGCGGAGAGAGCCGGCTGGGAGATGTAAAGCTTCGTCGACGCCTCTCTCATAGAGGACGATCCCGCCGTCTCCAGAACGTATTTAAGCTGAGTGATATTCATACCCGTTACCTCGCACCTGACTCACCGCACGAAAGGAGCGGTGTATTCAGCGTTGATCTCGCTTATCTCTTTTTCTCCGTCAATATACGGCTGATAAATGCTTTCTGTCCGTCCGCCGCCTCTGACGTCGCACCCGGAACAGAATTCGCAATCCGTCCCGCAGTTTCCCCACAACGCCTGATGAACTATCTGTTCCCTCTCTTCCCGCGTCGTGTCCTTTATAAGTATCGATCTCATATTCACCTCAAAACTTCGCAAATAATGCCGCCGCCTATCACGCATCCGTCGCCGTCGTAGAATACCGCCGACTGCCCGGGAGTTGCCGCTCTGACGGGGTTTTCAAACGTCACCTTTACCATACCGCAATCCGCCGCCTCGACCGTTGCAGGCTGTCCTTTGTGACGATAACGTATTTTTGCAAAACAAGAGACTCTCTCTCCCTTATTTATACCGGCGATACTCATATAATTCACGTCGCCGCAAAGCAGTACGCTGCTGTAAAGAGACTCTTCGTCCCCTATGACGACTTCGTTTCTGTCCGGACGTATCTCTTTAACGTAAGCGGGATATCCGAACGCGATCCCGAGCCCTTTCCGCATACCTACAGTATAGTGAATAATTCCTTTATGAACGCCGATCACGTTTCCGGACTCATCGACAAAATGCCCCTCTTCGGATAACGCACCGTCTGAATTTTTCTCGATAAAATCCGCATAGCTGCCGTCCGTCACGAAACAGACCTCTTGTGAATCCGGCTTGTCAGCGACAGACAATCGCGCGTCTTCGGCTATACGCCTGACCTCATCCTTCGAAAGATCGCCGAGCGGCATCAAAGTCGATGCTAGCTGTTCCTGTGTGAGCTTGCAGAGCATATACGACTGATCTTTTTCCGGATGCAGCGCGGCTTTAACGGTATATCTTCCGTTTTCAAGCTTCACAACCGACGCGTAATGTCCGGTCACAATATATTTTGCCCCGACTGCCCTCGCAAAGTAAAGTAATTTATCCCATTTGACGTACCGGTTGCATTCTATACACGGATTCGGAGTCACCCCGCGGGAATAGCATTTTGCAAAAGGACCGACGACAAATTTTTGAAAATCCGACGTACAGTTTACGGGATAATACTTTATTCCGAGCCGGTTGGCGACGCTTCGCGCGTCGTCTATATCACAACAGCGCCCGTCTGATCCGTCTTCCGAACGCCAGACCCGCAGCGTTATTCCGATGACCTCATACCCCGCCGCTTTCATAAGGTATGCCGCGACCGCGCTGTCGACGCCTCCCGACATCCCTACGATGACCTTGTCCATATATCTTATTCTTTTTTGCCCGCTTTGCTTCTGTAATCCTCAAGCGCCTTCATTATCGCCTCTTCCGCAAGGACGGAGCAGTG
>JAFXNX010000293.1 GCA_017529175.1 Clostridia bacterium | reverse complement strand
GTCGGAGAGCGGGCAAAAGTCATTATCGGATGCGGCTCGAATTCAACTGCGGAAGCGTCAAGAAAAGCGTCCTTTGCCGAGGACGCCGGAGCCGACGCGATCCTTGTCGTGACGCCATACTATAACAAAGCGAGCCGCGAAGGAATGATAAGACACTTCGAGACGGTCTGCCGCGCATGCGCGATACCGGTCATCGCCTATAACGTGCCGTCGCGTACGGGCTGCGATCTTGACGTCGATATATGCCGCGAGATATCCGAGATCGAAAACGTCGCGGGGATCAAGGAGGCGAGTGGGAGCGTATCGAGAGCCGCGTGTCTTACGTCGGAGTTCGGAAACGCTTTTCCCGTATATTCCGGATGTGACGAGATAAACCTTCCGGTGCTGTCCGTCGGGGGAGCCGGGATCATCTCAGTTATGTCGAACGTATTCCCGGAGGAATGCGTAAAAATGTGCCGCGCGGCATCGGAGGGGGATCGAGAAACGGCGCTGAGGCTGTATCTTGCAATGTATCCTTTCTCCCGCGCTCTCTTCTGCGAGGTGAATCCGATACCCGTCAAAACGGTGATGGCGTACCTCGGTATGTGCAAAGAGAAATTCAGACTCCCTCTTTGTAAGATATCGGAAGAGAACAGAGGGATACTGATGAGGGAATACAGGAAGCTGTGTGAAAAGCTCTCCGTAATATAAAAGGGGGCAGATGAGTTTAGCGAAGATAAATTCGGCATAGCACAAAACCCGTCCTTCTTTCTCTTGCTCAAACAAAAACGGCGCCGGTTGACACCGGCGCCGGAGTTTTTGATTTATCAGTCAATAGGATCAACCGTGAGGTTGTCTATTGCGGTGATAAGATCGTCGATCGCTTTCTGGAGTCTCTTTTCAGACTTTCTGTACGTCGACTGGATAGCGTTTGCGCTGCCGGACATCGTTCCGAGTACTCCGGAGATCGAAGTGCCCTCCTTGCCGGATACAGCGCCTACGTTGAATACGTCGCACCATTCAAAGTGTCCGCCCGCCTTTACGTACTTATCGAGCATTTCCTTGTTCTTCTCGATAGTCTGACGCTGGCTCTTGATGGTGGTCTCGTAATACTTGTTCAGAAGAGAATCCGCATTGTCCTCGCTCGATTTGTATGCAAGGTATTCGAGGATCGTTCCCGTACGGTCATAGGACGCGGTTGTTGCGTCACGTCTTATGGAGTTCGGAAGCGCGAACACGCCTGCGTTCGAGTCGATGCACGCAACGTAATTTGTCTGGTTAGCGTCGAACTTCGGCAGCGGAACGATGCCGTAGCCCGTCTCCATGTCTCTGAATTCACGAGTAAGTTCGGGTGTACCTGTGACGAAGAGAGAGTGACCGTTCGAGAAGTACGAGCGGCAGTGCTCCCACGGGTCGGATACGTTTACGCCGTTGACGATCGAGTCGTAGTCAAATACGAACTGTCTGTCGTCGAGGACCGCGCGTACCTTCTGAATGAGAGAGTAAACTCTGTCGTTACCTATGTTGAGGTAATCCGCATCGTCTGCAAGGTGAATGTCGGAACCGTAGATAAGGGACATCATAGCGCCCATATCTATAAGGCCGTACTGGTCTTCAAACGTGAAGTCAGCCGCGCCGTCAAGGTCGCCGTGAACGGATTTGACCATTTCAAGGAACTTGTCGACTGTCCACTGGTTGGAGTCAACGAGATCGTGAGGATTCTCAAGACCATAGTCCTCGATGATCTTCGGGTTGAAGAATACGCATCCGGTCCATGCGATCGTAGACATTGCTATGTCGTTGATAGCAAGGAAGTTTCTGTCGGCTACCATAAGAGAGTCGTTGACGTTCTTCTGCCAGTAGGAAGCGTCTTCCATATCGATGATGCCCGCTTCGTCAAGCATACGGAAATCGTAAAATACGTTGTCCGTTACACCGACTGCAAGACGGGAAGCCCATCCGTAAACAACGTCCCATTCTACGCCGCCCTTAAAGATAAGGTCGTTGTAGTCGCCGTAGTCCTCGCCTCTGATCTCGTTCTTGATCTCAACGTGGTATTTCTCTTCGCACTTGATGTTGCGCTTGTAGACCGCGTCGTCGATAGCCGTACCAGTGAGCTCGTCACAGTCTATCCAGTTGCCGCAGTAATACTCATGCGCAGAATTGCCTTCTCCGACTTTTGACGTGAAGGTGGCGAAAATGAAATCTTCTCCGCCGTAGTCAGCGTTCTTGAACTGCGGTTCGTCAATAGACGACGAAGGGTTGTCGCTGCTTCCCGTTTCTTCGCTGTCGCCGCCCAGATCGGAAGAGCGT